>DXZF01000233.1 GCA_019415425.1 Bacillota bacterium
GTGGTGAGCCGGTGCGTGCGCAAATCCATCAGCGCCCAGGCCGTGGACGCCACGCCCAGCCGCTGGCCCTGCGGCGTGTCAAAGGCGAAGTAGCGCGGGCAGATGGCGCGCGCCACCTTGCCCGGCCACGTGCTGATGCGCACCTCGCCCATTTGTAGCGGGGCGTTGAGCTCCACGCGCACCCGCGCCAGGATCCACACCACGCCGTGCGCCACCGTCCCCTCCCGGCCCACGCCAAACGCCTCGGCGTGCCCGTCGGCCACGCGCTGCATCTGATCCAGCAGCACCGGCAGCCGCACCGAGCCCGCGGGGTCCAGGTCGGCCACGTCCAGCTGCACGGCCTTGGTAAACAGTTCGGGGTTTTGCAAATCTGTCTCCTTTCAAGCGAAAACGCCCTGTGCACAGGGCGTTTGTCTCGCAAGTGGGATGCGCGCAGGCGCACCCCGCGTACGTCACTGTTCCTTCTCGCTTCCGTCGGAGCGGATGAATGCCTCCAGCTCGTCCGCCGTGATGCGCCAGATCTTGCCGTTGATCTTGGTGCCCTTGAGCGAGCCTTCGCGCAGCCAGTTCCACACCGTGTGCTTGCGCACCTTCAGAATTTCCGCGACTTCTTCGGGGGTGTAAAATGTCTCCATACCCATTGCCTCTTTTCTCTTAAATTTTCCGGCCAAGCCGTTTTTCCACTGGTTCCCTTGCCTGCGCACGCGCCCGGCCACGCATTGACAAAGCGCCTGCGCACATGATAGGTTGGCACACAGGAGTGTGACCATCCATGATCATCGATTTCCATACCCATGCCTTTAGCGAAAAGATCGTCCGCCGCGCCATGGACGCCCTCGTGCACAACAGCGGCGGCCTTTCGCCGTGCACCGACGGCACGGTCCCCAGCCTGCTGCAGTGCGAGGCAGCGGCCGGCGTAGACCGGTGCGTGCTGCTCAACATCGCCACCAAGCCCACCCAGCAGCGCGTGGTCAACGACTTTGCCATCTCGCTGCTGCACACCCCGGGGGTCATCCCGTTCGGCTCGGTGCACCCGCTCGCGCCCGACGCGCTGGACGAGCTGGAGCGCATCGCACAGGCC
>DXZF01000234.1 GCA_019415425.1 Bacillota bacterium
ATGTGTATAAGAGACAGCGCACGCGCATGGTGCGGCGCTCGTGCGTGCGCACGCGCGTAAAGACGAACTCCTCCACCGGTTCGTTTTCCTGCTTGAGCGTGCGGGTGAAAAACCCTTCCAGCTCGGGCTGCCCGGTGGCCACAAACAGGCTCTGCCCCTTGGCGTTCCACCCGATGCCCAGCATCTGGCGCGCCGCGGGGTTGGTGAGCACCACGTGCAGCTGCGTATCCACGGCGACCAGGCCGTTGTTCATCGCCTCAAAGATGGCGGTCTGCCGCTGGTTCTGCTCCATGAGCGCGCGGTTGGCGTCGATGAGCTGCTCGCTCATCTGCGAGAGCGATTCGCCCAGGATGCCGATCTCGTCCTTGCGCTGCAAGTCCATGCGGTTCTGGTAGTTGCCGGCCGCGTACTCGCGCGCAATCTGCGTCAGCCGCCCGATGGGCGCGACGATGAACGACGAAAAGCGCCACACCAGCAACAGCAGCGCGGCCATGACGATCATCAGCATCATCCAGATCTGCACGTTGGACTGCCGCTGTTGCGCCAGCACGCCGGAGACCGGCATGGACATGCGCGCAATCCACGACCCATCCGGCGCGTTGTACGCCACGTACAGCATCGTCTCGCCCACCGTGGCGCTCTCGCGCGTGGCGTAGCCCACGCCCGCGGACAGGGCCTCCTGCACCTCCGGCCGGGTCAGGCGGTTGTCTTCGGCGTCCAGTATGCCGGTGGAATCGTACAGCACCGAGCCGTCGTGATCCATCACCGAGACGCGCAGGCCGCTGGCCGTGTGCACGTCGTGCGCCATGATGAGGGCCTCCTCCTGCGTGGGCGCCATGGCGATCAGCCTGGCGTTGGCGGTGAGCGCCTCGCGCTGCGGCCCCATGGTCTGTGCGTTGATCTGCGTGGAGGCGAGCACCCCCGTCAAAAGCGAGATAGCGACCACCAGGGTCGCCATCACGATGAACATCCGTTTTCTCATGGTTTCTCTTCTCCCATGTGAAACATGTATCCGATGCCGCGTGCCGTCTCGATGTACGCGCCCTTTTCGCCCAGCTTCTGGCGCAGGTGGCGGATGTGCACATCCACCGTGCGGGTCTCGCCAAAGTACTCGTAGCCCCACACCTTGTCCAGCAATTGATCGCGCGTGAGCACGCGGTCCCGGTTCTGCATGAGCATGCGCAGCAGCTCAAACTCCTTGAGCGTCAGCTGCACCCGCTGGCCGTCCACGTACGCCTGGTACGTCACCAGGTCCAGCCGGATGCCGCCGGCCTGCAGCGCGGTGTCCTCGGCCGGCTGCGGGCGCACCTGCATCTGCGCACGGCGCAGCATGGCCTTGACGCGCGCCAGCAGCTCGCGCACGCCAAAGGGCTTGACCACGTAGTCGTCCGCGCCGATTTCCAGGCCCAGCACGCGGTCGATCTCGTCGCCGCGCGCGGTGAGCATGATGATGGGGATGTGCGCTGTCGCCTCGTCGCGCTTGAGCGTGCTGCACACCGAAAGGCCGTCCACGCCCGGCAGCATCACATCCAAGAGGATGAGGTCAAACGGCTGCTGTGCCACCAGTTCCAGCGCCTGTTCGCCGGTATCCGCCACGACCACCTCGTACCCGACTTCCGAGAGGTTGTACTGCACCAGTTCCAAAATGTTGTGCTCGTCATCGACGACCAGAATGCGTTGTTTTGGCAAGATAGATCCCCCTTATCCCTTGAGCTGCAAGAACGAAGCCATCGACCCGCCCCACTGGCCGTCGCGCCGGTAGGAGTGGAACAGCTTGCGGTTGCAGCACGTGCACAGGTGTGCCATGGTGGTGTGCGCGGGCTTGACGCCGGCGCGGTACAGCTGAAAGGCCGCCGCGTGCGCCAGATGGACGCGCGACTTGCCGGGCTCCTGCGCATCCACCACGCCGCCAAAGCCGGCCAGCTTGTCGTCAAACTGCCGCGCCACATCGTCGTGCACCTCAAAGCAGCACCGGCCGATGTTGGGCCCGATGGCGCACAGCAGCTGCGCCGGGTCGGTGCCAAAGCGCGCGCGCATGCTCTCCACCAGCGAGGTGATCATGCCGTTGACCGTGCCGCGCCAGCCCGCGTGGCACAGCCCGATGGCCCTGTGCTGCACGTCCAGCGCGTATACCGGCGTGCAGTCGGCGTGGATGGCCACAAGCCCCAGGCCCGGCACGTCGGTCACGTGGCCGTCAAAGGTCATCTCGTCCTCAGCGTACGGGCGCACAAAGCCGTCCCCCGCGTTTTGCTGCGTGACGTATTTGGTCACCGTGCCGTGGTCGCCGTTGACGATCACGCAGTCCTCCATGCGCATGCCCATGGCGCCCGCCGCGATGACGTAGTTGCGCTTGGTCTCCTGGACGTCCGAGGTGCGGTCGAACGAGAGGTTGAGCGAGGCATAGGTGCCCTCGCTCA
>DXZF01000235.1 GCA_019415425.1 Bacillota bacterium
GAAAGATTCTCCCCGAAAGGATTGCTTCTTCGGCGCCCATGCGGGCTTCTCCAGAGCGTCGTCCACAACCGGTCCTTTTGCCTGAGAGTTCGTGCCCCTTCGGCGTTGAAATTCAATCTCTCCCGGTTGCTTCATCCAAACGGTTTTCAGCATAGGCAGTCGGGGGGAAAATGTCAAGGGTGCAGAAAGTCAAAGCGTGGCGCGGGAATCGCCAAACAATCGGATTGCGACAACACGAGCCGATGCAGGGCTCTTTCATACATATAAAAAATGAGAGGAAAATGAGAGGAGAAAATGCGATGAACGTCAAAAAGTTGGTTGGATGTATGCTGGCACTGGGCATGTGCGCCATGGCGCTCACCGGTTGTGGCCAGCAAGCGTCGTACCGGCAGGTGCCGGTACAGGAACTGGTGCAGGGCATTGAGGGACAGGTGGAATTCTCCATGCTGGGGGATATGGATGCAGAGCAGGCACAGATCGCCTACGAAGGCTTGCCGTGGGAGCAGGTGGAGGCGTATGCGATCCGCTATGCGATGATGAACGTGCGCGTCAATGAGCTGGCCGTCTTTGTCCTCAAAGACCAGGCGCATGCGCAGGCCGTGATGGACGCGTGCAGGGCGCGTGCAGAGCAATTGGCCAAGCAGTTTGAGCAGTATTTGCCGGATCAATATGCCATTGCGCAGAACCCGCTGATCGCGCAGTATGGCACGTATGTGCTCTTTGCCATTCATGAGGATACCGAGGCCATCCGGACGCAGTTCGAATCGATGATCGCGCAATAACATCTGTGCGTCGCCTGGCATCGCGCCGGGGGACGGCAAAGGGAAAGGGATTTACGGGTTATGGTCTTTAGCAGCATCCCCTTTTTGTTTTTCTTTTTGCCGGCCGTGCTGCTGGCGTATTTTCTCGTGCCGGATCGATATAAAAACGGCGTGCTCTTTGTATTTTCCCTGCTCTTTTACGCCTGGGGAGAACCGGTGTACATCGTGCTGATGCTGTTTTCTACCGCAGTGGACTACGTCCACGGCATATGGGTGGACAGGTACCGCGACACGCCGCGCAAAGCCAGATGGATTGTCCTGTCCTCCGTGTGCATCAACTTGGGGCTGCTGGGGTTTTTCAAGTATGCGGATTTTTTGATACAGACGGTGGGACAGCTCTTTCATATGGCGGTGACGCCGCTGCACCTGCCGTTGCCGATCGGCATCTCGTTCTACACGTTTCAAACGATGTCGTATACCATCGACGTGTACCGGGGAGACGCGCCTGTACAGCGGGACATCGTCGCCTTTGGCGCGTACGTCTCGATGTTCCCACAGCTGATTGCGGGGCCGATCGTGCGCTACCAGGACGTGGCGCTGCAGATGCAGCACCGAAAGCACGACGTCTATCAGTTTGCACAGGGCGTGCAGCGGTTTGTGAGCGGCCTGTGCAAGAAAGTGCTGTTGGCCAACAACATTGGGCTGGTGTGGGAACAGGTTTCGCGCAGCGGGCAACTCTCCACGCTGTCGGCCTGGCTGGGCATTGCGGCGTTTGCCTTCCAAATCTATTTTGACTTTTCCGGCTATTCGGATATGGCCATCGGCTTGGGGCGCATGCTGGGCTTTTCGTTTCCCATGAATTTCGACTATCCGTACACCTCCCAGAGCGTGTCGGAATTCTGGCGCAGATGGCACATGACGCTGGGCACCTGGTTTCGCGAATACGTGTACATCCCCCTGGGGGGCAACCGCAGGGGTTTGCGCCGCACGGTGTGCAATTTGCTCGTGGTGTGGACGCTCACGGGCCTGTGGCATGGTGCAAGCTGGAATTTTTTGCTGTGGGGATTGTACTACGGCGTTCTGCTCATCCTGGAAAGGCTGTTTTTGGGCAGATGGCTGCAAAGGCTTCCCGCCGCGCTCAGGCACGCGTATACGATGCTGTGCGTGCTGGTGGGCTGGGTCCTGTTTTCCTTTGAGTCACTGCCGGCCATCGGGCGCTATTTGCGCGCGATGTGCTTTGGCGCGCCGCTTTGGGACAACCTGGGGGTATACAGCCTGTACACCAACGCACTGTTGTGGATTGTGCTCTGCATATGTGCGACGCCGCTGATGCACCGTGCACTGAACGCGCTCTCTGCACGGCGCGGCGGGCAAGTGGCCGTGTTGGGGCTGTATACAGTGCTGCTGATCTGCTGCATTGCATACCTGGTGGATGCGACGTACAATCCGTTTTTGTATTTCCGGTTCTAAGAGAGGAGGGGAACGCATGCAGATGACCAGGCGCATGTCGCGCATTTGGACGGCGCTGTTCGTATTGCTGATGGCGGCCGGGACAACGGGATTTCTGCTGTGGCCGCAACGCGCCTTTTCCCCCGAGGAGAATCGCGTGTTGCAGACGCGCCCGGCATTTGGCTGGCAACAGTTGTTTGACGGCACGTTCATTGCGCAGTGGGAGCAGTACGCGTGCGACCAGTTTCCCCTGCGCGACAGTTGGATTTCTCTAAAGAGCCAATTGGAACGGTGGTCGGGCAAAAAGGAGAACAACGGCGTGTACTTTGGTAGCGACGGCACGCTGCTCGAGGCGCTTTCGCCGCTCAACGAAGAGGTGCTGCGCGTCAACCTTGCGGGCGTGGAGGCGTTGGCCGATGCATTGGACACCACCGCCGTTCTGCTGCCGGTGCCCGGCCATGCATGGGTCAACCGCGCGGCGTTGCCGGCCTTTGCCCCGGTAGCGGATCAGCGTGCGCAGTGGCAATGGCTCGTTGCGCATGCCAGCGATCGCGTGCGCGTGGCAGATGTGTTCACGCCGCTGGATCAGGCGCAAGGACCGCTGTACTTCGCCACCGACCATCACTGGAACGAGCGCGGTGCGTATATCGGGTATCAAACGCTCGTGCAGGCGCTGGGCCATACCCCGCTTTCGGCGGAGGCATTTGTCACGCAGCAGGTATCGCAGGGCTTTTACGGCACGCTGACGTCCAAGTCCGGCGTGCGCGATCTGCCGGGCGATCCCATCTACGCCATCGCTGCGCGCGAGGGAACGCAGCCACGCATGGAAGTGGTTGACGACGGGACGGTGCGCGAAGGCCTGCTGTGGGAAGAAAAGCTGTTGGAAAAGGATCAGTACACCTATTATCTCGGAGGCAACCACGCGGCGGTGGTGGTGTATGGCAGCGTCAAAAACGGGCGAAAGCTGTTGCTCGTCAAGGATTCGTACGCGCATATCCTGACGCCGTATCTGGCGGCACAATACGAGGAGATCCACCTGATTGACCCGCGGTACTTCAATGCACCGGTCTCCACGTACTACCGGGAGCACGGCTGCAACGAGTTGGCGGTGCTGTTCAGCATGAAGTTTATCAACGAAGATACCACGCTGCGCAAGCTGCGGTAAATTGGCAAAGAAAGAGCGCGCCCGTGGGCATTTCCCGCGGGCGCGCTTTTGTATGAATACGATCCGACGCTACCCCAAGGTCAAAATGCCCTGC
>DXZF01000236.1 GCA_019415425.1 Bacillota bacterium
GGATAAATCGATTGCGTGGAACACGCTGGAAAGCAGATGATATCCGTCTGCCCGCGTGCCCACCACCCCGAGCGTCAGATTGAGTTTGGCATAAGCGTGCTGTTCCATCCCATTCCTCCCCATAGGCCCATTATAGCAGAAAAAACATCGCCTCCACCCGGATGTGAAGAATGAAACGTAGAAACGCTGGGCATACTGGTTTCACCTGAAACGGAACGAGAGGAATGACGAGAGATGAAACGTTTGCTTACGGCCATTTTGACGATCTGCCTGCTGTCCGGGCAGGTGCCGCCCGTCATGCGATTGCACGTGCGCGCCAACAGCAACAGCGAAGAGGATCAGGCCGTCAAGCTCCTGGTGCGCGATGCGATCATCGAGCAGCTGGGCGATATGGACGGCGCCAGGACGTATGAACAGGCGCAAGCATACATTGAGGCGCATCTGGACAACCTGATACAAACAGCCAACCAGGTGTTGCAACAAGCGGGCAAACCCTACACGGCCAGCGCCACCATCGGCACGGCCCAATTCCCGCAGAAGGTGTACGGCGGCGTGGTCTTTCCGGCCGGCACGTACAACGCCCTGCGGATGAACCTGGGCACGGGCGAAGGGGAAAACTGGTGGTGTGTCCTGTTTCCGCCGCTGTGCCTTGTGGAGCCGACGCAGGTCGATCCCCAATGGCAGGAGAGCGAGGGCGTGACGTACGACTCCTGGTTGCAGCAACTCTTTTCCTGAAAAGGAGGCAACGGCATGAAGACCCTGGCCAAGGACGCGGCGGCGCTGCTGGCGGCCATTCTCATCGGCACCGCGCTGTTCTCGCTCGTGCTGCCACACCTGCGCGTGCATCAAGCGCTGGCAGCCGGCGCGACGCTGCGGTTGGGCGACCGCGGAGAAAAGGTGCGCGAAGCACAGCAGAAACTCAAGAACTGGCACTATTTGGATGGCAATGTGGACGGCATTTTCGGGCCCCAGACGCAAAAGGCGGTCATGTACTTCCAGCGCAAAAACGGCCTGACGCAGGACGGAATCATCGGCCCTGCCACGGCGGCCAAGATGGGCCTGCAGCTGGCCGGCAGCTCCGGCAGTTCGGGCAACAAGTATGAAGGCGATGTCAACCTGCTGGCGCGCGTGGTCTATGGCGAGGCGCGCGGGGAGCCGTACCGCGGCAAGGTCGCGGTGGCCGCCGTGGTGCTCAACCGCGTGCGCAGCGCCAGCTTCCCCAACACCATGAGCGGCGTGGTGTACCAGAAGGGCGCGTTTTCCATCGTCGCAGACGGGCAGATCAACCTCACGCCCGACAGCGACAGCATCCGCGCGGCGCGCGACGCGCTCAACGGAGTGGACCCCACCAGTGGCTGCCTGTACTATTACAATCCCGCCAAGACCACCAACCAGTGGATGCTCTCCCGGCCCATCATGGTGCGCATCGGGCGGCACGTGTTCTGTAAATAGGAGGCGAGGACATGCAAGCACATGAACAGGCGCAACCCAAGTGGAAGCGTTGGATTTGGCCCGTTGCGGCGGGCGTATTGGCGGCGGGGTTGATCGTGAGCATCGTGCTGGGCGTGCGCGCGTCGCGGGCCCGTGCGCAGGCACAGGTGGAGCTGAACAGCATGTACGAGAGCGCGTTTGACGCCCTGTGCACCAACATGAGCGATATCAACACCGCCCTGGCCAAGCTGCGCGTGAGCACTTCGCGCGCCCAGCAGGCCGTGCTGCTCAACAGCATCTGGCGGCAGGCGGGGCAGACGGCGCAGGCCGTCTCGCAGTTGCCGGTATCCCATACCGTCAGCGGCGGCATCCTGCAGTACGTCAACCGCATGGGCGATTACTGCTATGTGCTGGCCAAACGCGTCGAGCGCGGCGGCTCGCTGGATGAGGCGACTTACCAGACGCTGCAGACGCTGGAAGAGCAGACGGCAACGCTCTCAGACCAGCTGGAGCTGAGCCGGGAAAGCGGCGTGGATTGGTCGGAACTGGATCAGGACGTGTACGCGGCCATCCCGGATACCCAGGAGCTGGACCAGCTGAGCCAGCTGGCCAAGAGCATCTCGCAGTACCCTACGCTGATCTACGACGGCCCGTTCTCCGAACGCGCGCACAACATTGAGCCCAAAGCGGCGGCGGGCGAGGTGGTGCCGTACGAGCAGGCCGAGCAGGTGGCACAGCGCTTCTTTGCGGGCACGTATACGCGCGAAGAGGACGAGGGCGGCCAGGTGCCCACCTATAACATGCGCTGCGTGGCGGAAAATGGCGAGAGCTACCAGGTGCGCGTGACGCAAAAGGGCGGCCTGCTGCACAGCGTGCTGCCGGTACAGGCCACGCAGACCGACAT
>DXZF01000237.1 GCA_019415425.1 Bacillota bacterium
ATATAGTAGATGCACAGCAGGTTTCCGACTATGAGCAGCGCAAGGCCGATCCAACCCGGGGCAAAAGAACCGTCGACCAGCATCGTGCCAAACGACGTCGCCCATCCCGCAAAGGGGATGCACATCATGGCCCACGGGGCAAACAGCGTACGCGAAAGCGTCTGCATAACGTCCTGCGTTTGCGCATACGTGCCGCCCACCCAGAGGACGAGGGCAACGGCTCCGATGAGCACGCCGCGGGCGATCCAGCGCTTTGCCCCACTGCGTTTGGTGCACAGCACGTAGACAAACATGCTCACGATCTGCGTGGTAAAGAGCATCGCACAGTACGAGAGCATCAGGAGCACGATTCCCCAGCCCCTGACGCCAAAGGCGCGCTGGATGTTGGGAATTTGATAGAGAATGAAGAGCGATGCAATGGCCGACGTGCCCATCTGCCGAATCAAACCGTAAAAGAGGATGTGGTTGGAAGAGATGGGAGAGGGAAAGGCAAAGTGCACATCCGCCTGCCGAAAGAGCGTATGCCCCTTGCCCATGGCGGTTTTGACGGAGGAAAACAGCACCAATGCGTACAGGGCCAGCGCAATGAGCCTGAGAAAGCGTGGATCCAGCGCGCCCTGCTCCGCTGCATCCGTCTTTGAAGGGACCCACATGGTCAGGGCCAGTAACGCGATCAGCACGATGTAGGAGATCAGCGCGCCGGGGTGTTTTTTCAGTTCCCGCAGCCAGTTGCGCAGCGTACGGCGAAAGAGGAACCACAGTGCGCTCATTGGGCCTCGCCCCCTTCGGTGATGGCAAAAAACAGGTCCTCGAGATTTTCGTGCGCCTGTTGGGTCTGCGCACGGGCGCGTACGGCCGCGATGCGCCCGTTCATCATGATGTGTGCGCTGTCCCACAGCTCTTCCACGGAATCCAGCATGTGCGTACTGATCAGCACGCTGGCGCCATCGTCGCGCAGTTGTCGCAGCAGCTGTTTGAGCTCCTTGATCGCATGCGGATCCAGCCCCACGAACGGCTCGTCAAACAACACCACTTTGGGGCGGGTGATCATCGCACAGCAGATGCTGACCTTTTGCTGCATGCCCTTGGAGAGCTCGCGGCCCAATTTGTCGGCCTTGTCGTCCAACTGAAAGCGGCCGAGCAGTGCATCGGCCTGTTGCTGCCAATCGCGTACCTGGTAGGCACGCGCCACAAACTCCAGGTGTTCACGCACGGTCAAGAGCTCGTACATCGCCGGGATTTCCGGAATATACCCCAAAAGGCGCTTGGCTTCGACGGTATGGTTGGGGTGCCCGCAGATCTCAATGGCCCCTTCAAAGCGCAATAGACCCGCAATACACTTGACGATGGTGGACTTGCCCGCCCCGTTGGGGCCCAGCAAAATGCCGATCTGGCCGTCCTCCACGGCAAAGCTCACATCTTCGTTGGCCACCGTCTTGTGGTATCGCTTGGTCACATGTGCGACAGATAGCATCTTCGATCTCCCCCATCGATTTGGTGCGCATACGGCATCGCAGCCGGCCGTTGCGGGCTGTCTCAATATAGCACAAAACGCGCGGTACGTGCTGTAAAGAAAGTGTAAACTTGCGCGTTTCCACGCAAAAAGCCGCCTCAACGCCGGCAGGCGCTGGGCGGCCTTCTCTGTGCTTACAAATGCGATCTACAGCGTTTGCCCCAGGCTGGCGCGCACGCAGTTGGCGGCTTCAAAGTCCTTTTTGCCCATGCCGTAGCCGATGGCCTCCACGCACATGACCGGCATCGGGCCAAACGAAGTGACAAAGTGCTTGAGCAGCGCAGCGCCCGTGGGCGTGCACAGCTCTCCACGGATGCTGCCGCCATAGATCGGCACGCCTTTGAGGATAAAGGCGGTCGCAGGTGCGGGCACCG
>DXZF01000238.1 GCA_019415425.1 Bacillota bacterium
GGCCAGAAGCTGCAACTGCTGCTTTGCGCAGATCGCCGAGGACCTCGGCGCCTCCGCCCTCAAGGAGATGGCCGAAAAGCTGGGCTACAACGAGGAGTTCCTCTTTGACGACCTGATCGTGTACCAGTCCAGCTACGTCCCCGCCTCCGAGGGCACGCTGGACTACGCGTGGTCGGCCGTGGGGCAGTACCAGGACACCGCCTCGCCCATACACGTCAACATGATCACCTGCGCCATCGCCAACGGCGGCCAGATGATGGAGCCCAAGCTGGTGCGCGAGGTGCGCAGTGCCAGCGGGCAGACGTACGACCCCCTCACGCCCGAGGTGTTCCGCACCGTGATGAGCGCCAATTCGGCCGAGCAGCTGCGCGAGATGATGGAGCTGGCCGTCACCTCCGGCACCGCCAGGCGCGCCGCGCTGGAAGATTACACCGTGGCCGGCAAGACCGGCACCGCTGAGGTCTCCGACACCGACAGCAAGCAGCCGCACGCGTGGTTTACCGGCTTTGTGGTGGAAGAAGAGCACCCGCTGGCCATCACCGTCATCGTGGAAAACGGCGGCGGGGGCGGCAGCGTGGCCGCGCCGATTGCGCAGAAGGTGCTGCAAAAGGCCATCGATCTGGGGTTGTAGGCCATGCAGGAGCAGACGAGGGTATCCGAACACCTAAGGGCCATCCTGCAGACGCTGCCCGACCGCCCCGGCGTGTACATCATGAAGGACAAGGACGGCGAGGTGATCTACGTCGGCAAGGCCATCTCGCTGAAAAACCGGGTGCGGCAGTACTTTGGCTCGCACAAGAACCACAGCGCCAAGGTCGTGGCCATGGTCGAGAAGATCTGCGATATCCAGTACATCGTGGTCACCAGCGAGATGGAAGCGCTGATGCTGGAGTGCAACCTCATCAAGCAGTACCGCCCGCACTACAACATCCTGCTCAAGGACGACAAGCACTACCCGTACATCCGCATCGACCTGCGCGTGCCGTACCCGCGCCTGGAGGTGGTGCGCAGGGTGCAAAACGACGGCGCGAAGTACTTCGGCCCGTTCCTGGCCGCCGGCTCCATCACCGAGGTGTTGGACGCCGTGGCGCAGAACTTCCCGCTGCGCACGTGCAAAAAGGACATTTTAAAGAGCCAGCAGCGCCATGAGCGCCCGTGCCTGAACTACCAGATCGGCCGGTGCGCCGCGCCGTGTGCGGGCAAGATCAGCCAGGCGGAGTACAACGAGGTGCTGGAGCAAGTCATGGCGTTTCTGCAGGGCCGGTACGACGAGCTCGTGCACGAACTGCGCGCGCGCATGGAAAAGGCTTCGGCCGAGTTGGAGTTTGAACAGGCCGCGCTGTGGCGCGACCGCATGCACGCGGTGGAGCGCGTCATCCAGCGGCAAAAGGCCGCGCTGGCCTCGCTGGCCGAGCGCGACGCGTTTGCGCTGTATAGAAAGGGCGAAGAGGGCGTCATCCAGGCCTTTGGCATGCGCCAGGGCAAGCTCATCCAGAGCCAGCACTTCTTTTTGGACGACATCGGCCAGGAGAGCGACGACAGCGTGTTCACCTCGTTCCTCAAGCAGTACTACAACGGGCAGGCGCACGTGCCGCGCGAGGTGCTGGTGCCGGTGGCGCTGGCCGAGCACGACCTGCTCGAGCAGTGGCTCTCGCAGCTGCGCGGCAGCCACGTGGAGCTGCACATGCCGCAGCGCGGCGAAAAGCGGCAGCTGATCGACATGGCGTACCAGAACGCCAGGGAGACGCTGGAAAAGCGCGATGCGCGCTACGCGCGCGAGCGCAGCCGCACCATCGGCGCGGTGGAGGAGCTGGCCGCGGCCATCGGCCTGCCCGAAGTGCCGCTGCGCATGGAGTGCTACGATATCTCGCACACCCAGGGGGTGGACAAC
>DXZF01000239.1 GCA_019415425.1 Bacillota bacterium
GTGCAACGCGTCCAGCGCCGCCGTCAGCGCGCGGCGCACGCCCGCCTCGCTGGATGAACTGATGGAGGAAACCGGCCTTGCAAAGCCGGCGCTGACGGCGGCGCTGGACGCGTTGCACGCCGCGGGCGAAGTGATGTGCACACGGCGCAAAAAATACGCCGTGCCCAAGACGGTCGGCTGTGTGGCCGGGCGCATTCAGGGCACGCGCAAGGGCTACGCGTTCCTGCTGCCGTTTGACGGTTCGCCCGACGTGTTCATCGGGCAGGACGATCTGATGGGCGCCATGCACGACGACGAGGTGATCGCCAAGCTGATCGGGCGGCCTTCACACGGCAAAGGGCACAAGCGGCAGGCGACGGGCGAAGTGATCGAGGTGCTGCGCCGCGCGCGAGAGACGGTGGTGGGCAAGCTGGAGCGCACCAGCCATGCGGCGTTTGTGGTGCCTGAGGACCGGCGCATTGCGGAGGTATGCATCCCGCAGCAAGAACTGCACGGCGGCCAGAGCGGGCAACTGGTGGTGGCGCAGATCCTCTCCTACGCACAGGACGGGCACAACGCCACCGGCCGCGTGGTGGAGATTTTGGGCGAGGCCGGCACGGCACAGGCCGATGTGCGCGGCATCATCCGCCACTACGGGCTCAAGGATGCGTTTGAACCGCAGACGCTCTTGCAGGCGGCGGCCGTGCCGCAGCAGGTGTCGCCACAGCAGAGCCGGCAGAAGGGCCGCGAGGACTTTCGCCACTGGCAGACCATTACCATCGACGGGGCGGACGCCAGGGACTTTGACGATGCCATCTCGCTTACGCAAACGCAGCAAGGGTATGAGCTGGGCGTGCACATTGCCGACGTCTCGCACTACGTGCGGCCGGGCACCGCGCTGGATACCGAGGCGTATCGCCGCGGCACCAGCGTCTACTTTCCGGGCATGGTGCTGCCCATGCTGCCCGAGGCGCTCAGCTGCGGCATCTGCTCGCTCAATGCGGGCGAGGACCGGCTGACGCTCTCGTGCATCATGCAGATGGATCCGAGCGGCGAGGTGCGCGACTACCGCTTTGTGCGCGGCGTCATCCGCGTTGTGCGGCGCGTGACGTACGAGGACGCCAACGCCATCTTGGAGCAGCACGACGCCGCCATGGCGCAATCGTATGGCGAGGTGACGCCGCTGCTGCAGCGCATGGAGCAGCTGGCGCGCGCCTGTATGCAGCGCCGGCATGCGCGCGGCAGCCTGGATTTCGACCTGGCAGAGCCCGCGTTTACGCTGGACGAACAGGGCCGCGCGATCGACGTGCACCCGCACCACCGCGGCATTGCCAACCAGATGATCGAAGAGTTCATGCTGGCGGCCAACACCTGTGCGGCGCACTTTGCGCGCCTGCACGAGCTGCCGTTTCTGTACCGCGTACACGAGGACCCCGACCCGGGCCGCATCGAGGACCTGGGCGTACTGCTCAAGGCGCTGGGGCTGCCGGTGCCGCGGCCGGGCCGCGGTGGGCGCATTCGCCCGCGCGAGTTGCAGGCGGTGCTGCAAAGGGCCAAAGGGCAGCCGTATGAGATGGCTGTCAGCCAGGTGATGCTGCGATCGCTGAAGAAGGCGCGCTACTGTGAATTGCCACTGGGGCACTTTGGCCTGGCGGCGCGCGATTACTGCCACTTCACCTCGCCCATCCGGCGGTACCCCGACCTCGTGGTGCACAGGGCGATCATTGCGGCGCTTTTGGGAGGGCGCAACGAAAAGGCGCTGGAGCGCTGGCAGAGCGAAATGCCGCCCATGGCGCACCACACCAGCGAGTGCGAACGCATCGCCATGGAGGCTGAGCGCGCGGTGGACGACCTCAAGTGCTGCGAATTTATGGAGGACAAGGTGGGGCAGACGTTCTCCGGCGTGATCAGCGGCGTGAGCGAGTTTGCGTTGTTTGTCCAATTGCCCAGCACGGTGGAGGGCGCCATCCGGCTCAGCGCGCTGGAGGACGACTACTACATCTTTGACGATAAGCTGTACCGCATTGTCGGCCGCAACAGCGGCACGGTATACGCGCTGGGCGATCCTATCGAGGTGCGCGTAGCCGGGGTGGATCTGGGGCAGCGCCGCGTGGAGTTTGTGCCCAAAGATGCGCCCGACCCGTACGATTTGCCGCAAAAGCGCCGGCGGCACGGCCGGCAAAAGTAGTAAGCGCACTTGTTCCGTGGTAGAATAATTAAAGAGAAGGGAAGGAGGCAGCGCGGTGCCCGATCC
>DXZF01000024.1 GCA_019415425.1 Bacillota bacterium
CTGGCCAACGGCACGCTCACCGAACAGGGCGCGCAGGAGCTGATGGACGACTTTGTGATGAAGCTGCGCATGGCGCGCCATCTGCGCACGCCGGAGTACAACGAGCTGTTCGGCGGCGACCCGATGTGGATCACCGAAAGCGTGGGCGGCATGGGCGAAGACGGCCGTACGCTGGTGACCAAGAACTCGTATCGCGTCCTCAACACGCTGTACACGCTGGGCTCTTCGGCCGAACCGAATTTGACGGTGCTCTGGTCCGAAAAATTGCCCACGCCCTTTAAGCGGTTCTGCGCCAAGGTATCCATCGACACCGACTCCATCCAGTACGAAAACGACGACCGCATGCGCCCCATCTACGGCGACGATTACGCCATCGCCTGCTGCGTGAGCGCGATGCGCGTGGGCAAACAAATGCAGTTCTTTGGCGCGCGGTGCAACCTGGCCAAGCTGCTGTTGCTCTCGCTCAACGGCGGTTACGATACGACCAGCGGCATACACATCGGCCCGCAGATGCCGCCGATGGACGACGCGGTGCTCTCCTATGACAAGGTGATGGAGCGCTTTGCGATTTACCGCAGCTTCTTGTGCAAGCTGTACGTCAACACCATGAACGTCATCCACTACATGCACGACAAGTACGCGTACGAAAAGACGCAGATGGCGCTGCACGATACCGATGTCGAGCGGTTTATGGCCTTTGGCGTGGCCGGCCTGTCGGTGATCACCGATTCGCTCTCGGCCATCCGGTACGCCACGGTCCGCCCGGTGCGCGACGAGAACGGCTACATCGTGGACTTTGAGACGACGGGGACATTCCCCGCCTTTGGCAACGACGACGACCGGGTGGACGGCATCGCGCAGATGCTGCTGCACGATATGATTTGTGAGTTGCGCAAGACGCCGGCATACCGCGGCGCCATCCATACGCTGTCGGTACTGACCATCACCAGCAACGTCGTGTACGGCAAAAAGACCGGCACTACGCCGGACGGCAGGCAGAAGGGGGCGCCGTTTGCCCCGGGCGCCAACCCCATGCACAACCGCGAGAAGTGCGGCGCGCTGGCCTCGCTCAACAGCGTGGCCAAGCTCTCGTACGACGATTGCCGCGACGGCATCTCCAACACCTTCTCCATCACGCCGCAGGCGCTGGGGCGCGATGCGGACACGCGCGTGGACAACCTGGTCCAGATCCTTATGGGATATTTCGGCCAGGGCGCACATCACCTGAACGTCAACGTGCTCAACCGGCAGACGCTGTTGGACGCGTACGAGAACCCCGAAGCATATCCCAATCTGACCATCCGCGTCTCGGGCTATGCGGTCAACTTCCACAAGCTCTCCCGCGAGCAGCAGCGCGAAGTGATCATGCGCACGTTCCATGAAGCCATGTAGGTCGCAAGTGGGCCGGGTGCATTCGTTCCAGTCGCTGGGCGCGGTGGATGGCCCCGGCCTGCGGTACGTCGTCTTTTTGCAGGGCTGCCCGCTGCGCTGCGGGTACTGCCATAACCCCGACACGTGGGACCTTGACGGCGGCACGTTCTACACCGCGCAGCAGATCGTAGACGCGCTGCTGCGCTACCGGCCCTATTTTGGCCGGAACGGCGGGGTGGCCGTCACCGGCGGCGAACCGCTGATGCAGAGCGAGTTTGTGCGCGCGCTGTTTGCCCTGTGCCATGCGCACGGCGTTCACACCTGCCTGGATACCAGCGGCTGCGCGTTGAACGACGGCGTGCGCGCACTGCTGGATGAGACGGATCACTGCCTGTTGGATATCAAGTTCACCAACGATCTGGACTACCGGCGTCACACCCGTGGCAGCCTCAGACAGACGCGCTTGTTCTTAGAGGAGTTGCAAAGGCGCCATCTTCCCACGTGGATTCGGCAGGTGATCGTGCCCCAGCTCAACGATACGGCAGAGAATGTACAGGCGCTCAATGCGCTGATTGCGCCGTATACGTGTATTACGCGCGTCGAGTTGCTGCCCTTTCACAAATTGTGCACCGAAAAGTACGACCGGCTGGGCCTCCCGTTCCCCTTTGCGCGCTATCCCGCCGCAACGCAGCAGTGCGTGGACGCGCTGCAATCGCAGATCGTCTTGCCACAGCACACATAAAAAAGCGGCCGGAACCAGTGGGTTCC
>DXZF01000240.1 GCA_019415425.1 Bacillota bacterium
ACGGCATTTTCGGTGCCACTGTCCATGGCGGGCGTATCGGCGTTTGCCCGTAGTTGTTATCGGGCAGCGATGCAGATTCCGTACGGGCAGACGCGCACGTACGGGCAACTGGCGCTGATGATGGGCAGGCCGCGGGCCGCGCGCGCGGTGGGAAGTGCGATGCGCCATTGCACGCTCATGCCGTTTGTTCCCTGCCACCGCGTAATCAGTGCGCACGGCGCCATCAAAGGGGGCGGCGTGCAGATGCGAAACGCGCTACTGTCCCACGAGGAGAAGAACAGATGATTCGGATTCGCCCGCTCGAGCCGCGGGATCTGCCCGCGCTCGCACAACTATATACCCATTATGCCACGCACAGTGTCACGACATACTATCAGGGTGAGGCGTCGGAAGCGTATATGCGCTCATTGTTCACGGGCCGCGGGCACGCGTGTGCCGTGGCGGTGGACGAGACGGACGGCGCGTTGGGATACGTGCACATCTCGCCCACCATCGGCCTGCACCGCCCGTGTACGATGGCGGTCTACGTACAGTACGAGCGGACGCACCAGGGCATTGGGCCGCAGCTGGTGTGCCACGGCGAGCGGCTGGCGCGCGAGATGGGATATCAGCAGATGCGCGTGAGCATCTGCAGTGAAAACGCACCGTCCATTGCCATGTTCGAAAAATTGCGCTATGTGCGCACCGGCATCAAGCGGGACGATGCGTTCAAATTCGGCCGATCGCTGGATACGCTTTACTACGCCAAAAACCTGATGGAGGATGCGACATGAGACAGGGATGGGACGCCAACAGCAAGTGGATCTGTATCCTCTGCGCCGCGCTGCTGTTTGCGTGCGGCGGATTGTGGGCGCTGGGGCGCGTACTGCCTGCGGCACCGGAAGAGGAGACGCAGGCCGACTGGACGCTGCTGACGCTCAACGAAGCGCGCATGACGCTGTATGCGCAGGAACAGCAGTACAGCGGCGTGCCGTGGGTGTTGCTCTACGCCATTGACGAGGCGGAAGAGGTGACGCCCGATGCGCAACGCGTGCGCACGGTGGCGCAAAAGCTCCTCGATAGTGGGGCCAAAGAGCGCGGGCTGTTCGCGCTGCCCATCGCCACGGTGGCGGACGTGGCGGGCCTGTACAACCCCAGCCGCAAGTGGATTGCGCGCATCAGCACCCAGGCGCTGCGGCTGCAGGACGTGTACAATTTGATCGCCTCCGGCAGGTATCCTGCACAGGGGCAGGCAGTGCAGAACAACTGGCACGATGGCGGCGCAGATGAAGCGTACAGCACCATCGAACAGGCGGGGGAAGTGACGGCGGCCTTTTCGGGCACGGTGGAACAGGTGCAGGAAGGGCGCGTGGTGCTGACAACCGATGCGGGGTTGACGCTGTGGTACGACGGGCTGCAGCAGATCGACGTAGAGCCGGGGGAGCAGCTGGCATGCGGCGAGGTGCTGGGGCGCGCACAGACCCTGCGCTTTTGGCTGTGGGTGGAGGGACAGGCTGTCAATCCCTATCCATATCTGTTGATCTGGCAGTGCACATAACAGAGATCCATATGCGCAAATTTGGCGTACATTTGCGTGAAAAAACCCGGCATGAAAGCGGACATTTCGGCAAAAATGTGGTTGCACAAGCCATCCACTTTGGGTATGATATATACCTAACAGAACTTCTTTTATTCTACCCGCGCGGCCGCAAGGCCGCAGCAATGATCATGAGGTGAGAACTGTGAACGAATTTCTTCCCGTGATAGTGGCGGCCGCTTTGGCGTTGCTCTTTGCCGGCTTCCTCTATCTCAAGAACGCGGCGATCAAGGTGCAGGACGCCCGTATGGCGGAGATCGCAGGCTACATCAGCGAGGGCGCGATGGCCTACTTGAAACGCCAGTACACCGTGTTGGCCATCTTTATCGTCGTGATGTTCGTCATACTGATCATCACCCCCGGCCTTGGATTGGACACCGCCATTTGCTTTGTCATCGGCGCCATCTTCTCCATTGCCGCCGGGTTCTTCGGTATGAAGAGCGCGACCAAGAGCAATGTGCGCACGGCACAGAGCGCGTCCAAGGGCCTCAAGGCCGCATTGGACGTGGCCTTCTCGGGCGGCGCGGTGCTGGGCCTGTGCGTGGTGGGCCTGGGTGCGCTGGGCCTGGCTGTGATGTACAGCATCTATGAGAATATGGACATTGTGACCGGCTTCTCGCTGGGCGCAAGCTCCATTGCGCTGTTCTGCCGTGTGGGCGGCGGCATCTACACCAAGGCGGCCGACGTCGGCGCCGACCTGGTGGGCAAAGTGGAAGCCGGTATCCCGGAGGACGACCCGCGCAACCCTGCGGTCATTGCGGACAACGTCGGCGACAACGTCGGCGACGTGGCCGGTATGGGCGCAGACCTGTTTGAGAGCTACGTGGGCGCGATCCTGTCGGCCATGATGCTGGGCGCGCTGGCGTTCCCGCAAAAGGGCATCTGGCTGACCATGATCCTCGTGGCATCCGGTATCGTGGCCAGCATGGTGGGCATCCTCGTGGTGAAGATGTCCCGGGGGAAAAAGCCGCAGCTGTCCATGAACATGGGCACCTACGTCTCCAGCATCCTGATGATTGTCGCCTCGTTCTTCTTCTGTAAGGACGTGGATATGAACCTGTTCTGGGCGATCATCTCGGGCGTCATCGCGGGTGTCGCGATCGGCGTGGCAACGGAATACTACACCAGCAGCGACTACAAGCCGGTCAAGCGCATTGCGGATCAGAGTGAAACCGGCCCTGCGACCAACATCCTTTCGGGCTATGCGATCGGCCTGCGCTCCACGCTGATCCCGATCCTCATCATCGCGGCGGCGGTGTTTGTCTC
>DXZF01000241.1 GCA_019415425.1 Bacillota bacterium
TTTAACGAGATCTACGCCGACAATCTCGGCATCCTTACCTTGGGCATGCTGGTGATCTAACGCTTTGCGCGGCCCGAAAGCATGGCGACAGCTTCTCATTTTGGATACAAAGCGCGCTTGCCCCCGCAAAAAACAGAGGCGGCTTTGGAGGCCACCTCTGTCCACCAGGCGTTATGGCAGATAGGAGAGCGGGTTTTTGGCCGACCCGTTCTTCAGTATCTCAAAGTGCAGATGCGGGCCGGAACTGGCGCCCGTGCTGCCGACCAGCGCAATCTTCTCTCCCTTGGCGACCGTCTGCCCCGCCCGCACGAGAATCTTGCTGTTGTGCGCATAGCGCGTGGTCCATCCGTTGCCGTGGTCGATATCCACATACAGCCCGTAGCCGTCTGCGTCGTTTCGCACACGCGTCACCTTGCCCGACGCCGAGGCGACCACGGCCGCTCCCTTGTTGGCGTCGATGTCGATGCCGGCATGCTTGCGCGAAGAGCCGCGTCCCTCGCCAAACCAGGAGGTCAGCGTGCGCGATGCGACCGGCCAGCCGAACGAAGGCGTGCTCGCCTGTGCCGGCGGCGCCGTAGGCGTGGGCGCCGGCTCCGTGGGCTTTGTCTGTGCAGGGGGCGTGGGGGTCGGGGTCGCCTTTGTCCCCACGCGCACGACCTGTTTGACGGGCTGCGTCACGGTCTCCCACTTTCCCTCCGTCCGGCCGACTTCTACGCCGTCCTCATAGGTGATGGTCACCGTTCTGCTCTTGCTGCCTTTGACGCCTTTTTGCGTCACCGCCGTCTTTCCCTTTTCCAGCGTGCTGTCGTCCAACTTCTGCGTGGTATACGGGATGGACGCCTCCTCCGTGACGGTCTGCACCGCAATGACGTTGACCAGCGGCCGCCCCTGCAGCGTCTCTTCCGTCTGCTGCGCGGTCTCGGCCTCGGCCTGAGCCGTCTCGGCTTGCGTCGCTTCAGCTTGCATCGCCTCATCCTGTGCCGCTTCATCCTGCCCGCACAAGCTTTCCATCGTCTGTACCATCACAGAGAGCGGATGCGTCTGCCAAAGGGTTTTGAGCAGATCGAAGCACATCCCCCCATGCTGCATCACATACAGGGCCTCTTCCCTGCTCAACAGCGCTCCGTGCCCGGGCTGAATGTCCACCTGCTGCTTAAAGGAAACCTGCGCGCCATCGATTCGATACGCATCCAGCAGGCTGTCCAAAACCCACTGCGCATCCTCCTGGGTCGCACAGCGAGCGACTTCCCATTGATCGACCCAGATGGCAAAGCCCTCCGCCTCCTGTGGGGCGGCCGTAGGCGTCGCGGTGCCATCCTCCTGTACGGCAGCCTGTTGTGCGTATACGGAGACAGGCGTCCAACAGCATACAAACGATAAACACAAAGCAAGGCAGACAAAGCGCCACAGCATGTGCAAGCGCACCCGTCTGCCGGTCTGGAGATATTGCATACCCGACTCTCTCCCCTATTCATTTTTCATTGATCTTGTCCTTATTATGACGGATTGTGGCAAAAACTGCAAGAAAAAAGCGCATCGACGCCGATTCATCTGCGCTCTTTTGGATTTCCGGCCGCGTCAGAGAGGAGAAGGGGGCCGGGAGAGAGCCAGAATCCACCTTATCTGCACGACACGCTTTTGACAAATATACAAAACAGGCGGCCTGAGGCCGCCGCTTGGCTCGTTCTATGCACCCTCTTTGGACAGACACCACAGCAGTCCATCGTCCAGCGGGCCCACCATCTGCATGCCGCTATACAGCAGGACATGCTGTGAAGGCAGGTTGTCGGGATCGGTATATGCGATGACGCTGCGCACCTCGCGCTGCGCCAGCGCCCAATCGCAAAGCGCAAGCGCCGCCTCGCGCATATACCCGTGCCCGCGGTACGGCGCATACAGGCCATAGCCCAGCTCCACTTCCCCAAAGGGATTGGGGCGGCCTTTAAAACAGGCCCAACCAATACAGAGGTTCTCTTTGCGCAGGACGATCAGCCACGCTGTATAAAATGCCTGGCGGTCCGGATGCCGCAGTGTCGCCCGATACCGCCTCTCCATCGCCCGCTGCGTCCGTGCGTCGGGCCGCTGCCCGGAGATGCGCAACCCCAGTTGCCGTTCCATCGCAGCCTGCCCGCGGTACACCCAGGTTTGAAACTGCCGCAGGTCCAACGCAATGATTTGCAATTGAAGCGTATCAAGCACCTGCATCCATCTGTGCCTCCTCCTGTTCGCGCTGCGGCTGGGTCTTTTTGCTCAGCCACTCCATCCAAAGTGCGATGCCGACGCCCACCGACAGGCACAGCATGCTCAGCACCACGTCCCACACGCCTGAAAACGACAGCGGTACAATGACCAGCGTCGAGGAGATGACCACGCCTAAAATCAGGTGAAATGCAATGGCGTAATGCCTTTCAAACAACCTGACAATCCACCTGGCCGACAGCACCACCACCACGGCCACGCCAACGAGCATGGGAATGACCACACCCAGATCCAGGTCGGCAATGCCGGCCGCCAGCGGCTGGTACAACCCCAAAAAGATGAGCAACGAGGAAGGGCTCATGCCCGGCAGCACCATGGCGATGCCCCACAGAACCCCGCAGGCCAAAAACCAGGCGGGATTGGGCGTCACGTGGATTGGTTCCCCGCCCTGCAGGTAGAGAAGCAGCGCCAACGACAATGTAAATACGATGCCAAAGGTCACCCACGCGCTGCGCGGCCGCCCCTGCTTGCCCGCCTCTTTGAACAGCGCCGGAAAGGTGCCCGCGATCAGGCCGATAAACAGCCACACGCCCAGATGTTCTGCATAGCGGAACATCCATTCCACCCCGCGGGCCAGCCCCAAAAACCCGATGGCCCATCCGATGAGGATGGGAAAGAGCAGCTTGGCATTTTCCCGGAACGTGCGCACGGGGTGCGCCAGAAGCGCCATCATGGGCTGATATACGCCGAATACGACCGACAGCACGCCGCCGCTGACGCCGGGCAGGATCGCGCCCACGCCGATGAGCGCACCCTGCAGCACGCGCACCAGAAACGGCGCCATATTCTGTTTGGACTTGTCCGTCCGTGCCTGTTCGCGCAAATTGTACGCTCCCTTCCAAACTCACACTGATTGACACAATAATTCATTATCTCCAAAATGGGGGATTTTGTAAATGCCTATCTGATGAAATCTTTACCAAACCGCCCTGTACCTCCCATCCTCTGTACAGCTTTCCTTTTGATGCCGCTTCCGGTATACTGGAACGTAGCATCCACGCTTTGAAACCCAATGCAAGGACGGAAGATACGACAGATGCGTACGCAGACACAGATTTTGGTGGTTGATGACGAAAAGGAAATTGCAGATTTGGTGGAATGGTACCTTTCCAACGAGGGGTATACCGTCCGCAAGGCACATACCGGCCACGACGCGCTACGGCTCATTGCCGACGCTTGCCCGGATCTGGCGTTGCTGGACGTCATGTTGCCCGACATCGACGGCTTTGCCCTGCTCAAGCAGATCCGCGCGCAGTACGCGTTCCCCGTGCTGATGCTCACCGCAAAGGTGGAGGATATCGACAAGATCACGGGATTGACCATCGGGGCGGACGACTACATCACAAAGCCGTTCCACCCGCTGGAGATGGTGGCGCGCGTCAAGGCGCAATTGCGCAGGTACAGGCAGTACAACCCGGATGCCGCCCAGCAGGGCGAGGGACAGGAAGCGGAATTCGACTTTGCCGGGCTTGTGATCAATCGCGATACGCACAAGTGCACCCTGTACGGCAAGCCGCTCAATTTGACGCCGCTGGAATTTTCCATTCTGTGGTATCTGTGCGAAAACCGCGGGCGCGTAGTGAGCAGCGAGGAGCTGTTTGAAGCCGTATGGGGGGAAAAGTATCTCGACAACAACAATACTGTGATGGCG
>DXZF01000242.1 GCA_019415425.1 Bacillota bacterium
CAACTGGAACATGGAGAACTTCATCGAGGATCAGGTGGCGCAGATTCGCCAGCAGGTGGGCGATCAGAAAGTGTTGCTGGCACTTTCGGGCGGCGTGGACAGCTCGGTCGTGGCGGCGCTGTTGATCAGGGCCATCGGCGACCAGCTCACGTGCGTGCACGTCAACCACGGCCTGCTGCGCAAGGGTGAGCCGGAGCAGGTGGTGGAGGTGTTCCAAAAGCAGATGCACGCCAACCTGATTTACGTCGATGCGGTGGATCGCTTTTTGGACAAGCTCGAAGGCGTGAGCGATCCGGAACAAAAGCGCAAGATTATCGGGGCAGAGTTCATCCGCGTCTTTGAAGAGGAGGCGCGCAAGCTCGAGGGAATCGATTTTCTGGCGCAGGGCACCATCTACCCCGACATTGTAGAGAGCGGGACCAAGACGGCCAAGATGGTCAAATCCCACCACAATGTGGGCGGCCTGCCGGAAGACCTGCAGTTTGCCCTGGTGGAGCCGCTCAAGCAGCTGTTCAAGGACGAAGTGCGCGCCTGCGGCGTGGCGTTGGGCCTGCCCGAAGAGATGGTGTACCGGCAACCGTTCCCGGGGCCGGGCCTGGGCGTGCGGTGCCTGGGGGCCATTACGCGCGACCGGTTGGAGGCGGTGCGCGAATCCGACGCCATTTTGCAGGAGGAGTTTGCCAAAGCCGGGCTCAACAAAAAAGTGTGGCAGTACTTTACCGTGGTGCCGGATTTCAAATCGGTGGGCGTGCGCAACCATGCGCGTACGTTTGAATGGCCGGTCATCCTGCGTGCAGTCAATACGGTGGACGCGATGACGGCGACGATCGAAGAAGTGCCGTGGCCGGTGCTGCATCGCATCACCGACCGCATCATGGCGGAGGTCAAACATGTGAACCGCGTGCTGTACGACCTCTCGCCCAAACCCAATGCGACCATTGAGTGGGAATGACCGTCAAAACGGCGCAAACCCGCATGAATACAGGCTTTTTTGCCCGTCGCTGTGGCTCTTGATACTGGATTGATACTATTTCGTGTCCGCCCGGTACTCTCAAGAGAATAATCACAAAGGGACAAGCAAAACCGCCCTGCTGAACGACAAATTCAGCAGGGCGGTTTTTTGCTTGTCTTATTTATTTTCCCGCCAGGTGACATAATACTGACTTTCCTTGCCATCGTCACAGGTAGCGGGCCAGTTGAGTTTCCACTCAAAGTATTCGTCTCTGGTGATCTCCCCAGCGTCAAGTTCCTGCTGGCGCAAAAGCCATTCGTGCATGAACTCGTCCACAAGGCCGTACTGAAAGTAAATCCCCACGGGAGGATGGATGGGCCAGTCGTCGTTGTCATTGTAGCGCACGCTGGTATCATCGGAGGCCCCTGTCTTACCGGGATTGCGGACAAGCTGGAACAGGCGGATAGAGCCTGGGCTGTCCTCGTCCAGCCAGAAAAATGTCCGCATGAAGTCCTCGGCAGAGCCGGGGGCAATGGTGTAG
>DXZF01000243.1 GCA_019415425.1 Bacillota bacterium
GGAATATGCTGCTTATGTTACCGCTACGCCCCAATCTGTAAAAAAGGCGGCGATCGGTGTAGATTGCAGCATCAAACAGAATGAGGCCGGATGCCGTTGCCAAAGGGGCACCCTTTAACAGGCGCTGTTTGCCATGTTTGCACAATTGTACTGCCAACGGGTGCGAAAGTGGCCGGCAACGGGCAACGAAATATGCATGGCAAAGGGGGCAGACGATGGCCGGATTTTACAAAAAAGGGGCAACGGTATCTGCCCGTCGCCCTTTTTTGCGTCCCGTTACTGCTGGTTCTGTTGCTGCTTCTGCTGCTGCTGGCGCTGCTGCTGCTGGCGCTGCTGTTGCTGGCGCTGCTGCTGATTCTGCTGGTTCTGCTGCTGGTCTTCGTTGGAACGATTGTTCTGTTGGTTATGGCTCACGATCATTCCCTCCTTTCCTTTTGACTCTGCCCCTATTGTGCACAATCGCGCTGGAAATATAACGCATGGCAGGGAAATCCGGGGGGAAAATAAACCGATCGAACCATTTTCAACAAAAGAGGAGGGCTGGCAAAGTTGTTGCTGATTCAAAACGCCAAAATTCTTCCCATGACGGGACCGAGGATCGACAAAGGCTGTGTGCTGATCAAGGAGGGGAAAATTGCGCAGGTTGCACCGCAGATCGAGGCCACGCCCCACGCGCGGGTGCTGGATGTAAAGGGCGCCTGGGTGCTGCCGGGGTTGATTGAGGCGCACAGCCATATCGGCATCTCTGAAGAGCGCAAGGGCATAGAGGGCGACGACTGCAATGAGATGACCACGCCACTGACGCCGCATCTGCGCGCGCTGGATGCGATCAATCCCATGGACAGCGCCTTTCACAACGCCCTGAGTGCGGGCGTGACGGCCGCAATGGTAGGCCCCGGCAGCGCCAACGTGGTGGGCGGCCAGTTCATGGTGCTCAAGACATACGGGCGGGATGTCGCGCGCATGTGCGTCAAAGCGCCCGCCGCCATGAAAGTGGCCTTTGGCGAGAACCCCAAGACCAACTACAGCGGCAAGGGGGTGATGCCCGCCACGCGCATGTCCATTGCCGCCATGCTACGCGAAGAGCTGTACAAGGCGTGCGATTATCGCGAGCAGAAACGACGCGCGCAGCAGAACGCCGATGCCTTTCCCCCGGATTTTCGCATGGAGTGCTATCTGCCGGTGCTGGATGGGCGTATCCCACTCAAGGCACACGTGCACCGTGCCGACGACATACTCACCGCCATCCGCATTGCGCAGGAGTTTGGGGTGCGCATGACGCTGGATCACTGTACAGAAGGGCATCTGATTGCACAGGAGATCCGGCAATCCGGGTTTCCGGCCATTGTCGGCCCGTCGCTGGCCTCGCGCAACAAGGTCGAGGTACAGTACCTGGACTTCAAGACGGCCGGCGTGCTTGCGCAAGCTGGCGTCAAGGTGGCGCTGACCACCGATCACCCCGTTTCCCTGATCCAGTACCTGCCGCTGTGCGCCGGCCTTGCGGCCAAACACGGGCTGGGCGTGGAAGAGGGGCTGCGCGCCATCACGCTGTATCCGGCGCAGATATTGGGCGTGGACGACCGCATGGGCAGCATCGAAGTGGGCAAGGACGCAGATCTGGCCATCTTTGACGGCAATCCCATGGAGGTGTTCACCCATACGCTCTACACGCTGGTGGATGGCGAGATCGTGTTTGATCACAGGGCATGAGGAGAGGGAAAAAACGTCCCCTTTGCAGGGACGTTTTTTTAGCTGTTTTTGTGATCGATGCGCGTTCGCACAAACAGACGCACAAGCGCCTTTCCATGAAACGGAATGAGTGGGTACAGATAACTGGTACCGGTCACGGTGTGGTTGGTCGCGATCAGCAGCACAATGATGACAAGGCCCGCCAGAAAGCCCCATACGCGCAACAGCCCCGTGAGTACGATCAACAGCATGCGGCAGAGCTTGAACGCATACCCCAACTCCACGCTGGGCTGCGAAAAATTGCCGATGGCCACAAACGCCATGTACATCAGCACTTCCGGGACGAACCAGTTGGTCTGGATGGCCAGTTCGCCCAGGATCAGCGCGCCCAGAATGCTGAACGAATTGCTCAGCGAAGAGGGCGTATTGAGCGAGGCGAGCTTGAGGCCGTCGATCACCAGTTCAAAGAGCATCAGCTGACAGAAGATGGGAATCGCGGCCGGCTGCGCCACCTGCACAAACGACAGCCATGGCGGCAGCAGGTGCGGGTTTTGGATCATAAGGTACCAAAGCGGCGTCAAAAAGATGGTGACAAAGAACGTCAACAGCCGCACAAAGCGCAGATAAGTGCCCACCAACGGAGGGAAGTAGAAATCGTTGCATTCCTGTGTAAAGTCAAACAGGCTCACCGGCAGGATGATGGCTGAAGGGGAGTTGTCGATCAACAGGAGCATGCGCCCCTCGTACAGGTTGGCGGCAGCGGTATCGGGCCGCTCGGTAAAGCGCACCTTGGGAAAGGGATTGTACCATCCACGGCGAATCAAGGCCTCGTTGAGGCTTTCCTGCCCCATGGTGAGCGAACTGACGCGCAATTCGCCCAGCCGCTTGCGCACCTGTGAGAGGTGCTTGGGTTGGACTTTGCCCTCCATGTAGCACAGCACGACGTCGGTCTGCGAGTCCTTGCCAATGGAGTATATCTGCATGGTCAGGCGCGGATCGCGGATGCGGCGGCGAATCAATGCGGTGTTGAATACCAGCGTTTCCACAAAACCGTCGTGGGCTCCGCGCAGCACGCGGTCGTCTGCCGGCTCCTCCACGCCGCGGACGGGGTACGTGCGCGCGTCGATGAGGATGGCCTCTGTGTACGGCTCCAGCATGAGCGCGACTGTGCCCGAAAGGATCTGCCGCACCAGGGTCTGCAACTTTTGTGCAATGTCCACTTCCACATACGTCACATACCGGTCGGCAAACGCCTGTGCACTGGGCAAGGCGTCGAGGTCTTCCGGTGTGATGGAGATGAAGTGCGCCATGATCTTTTCCATGATTTCGTCTTTGACAAAGCCGTCAATCATATAGAATACGGCGCGCCGGTTGGCGATGGTCATGGGGCGCTTGATCAGATCAAAGCTCTGATCTACGCGCAGGATCTCATCCAATTGCGCAATGCGCGCATCGAAATCGAGATCTGTCTGCATGGATGCTCCCTCCCCTGCACAAAGCATTTGGCTTAGCGTGCCCATACGGAAGGAGGGATATGCGAAGCGGTCAAAATTGGAAATCGGATTTGCGCAGTGCCCCACAGGCAAACAGCAGTGCGATGTACCCCACAACACAGCCTGCAATGCAGACAAACAGATTCCCGATGCCCAAAAGGCGAATCAGCGTACCTGTGAGCAGGATGGAGGCGCTGGGAATGGCAATCCACCAGAAGAATTCGATGTGGAACTGCGTCACGTGGCACAGCCTGCGGATGCTCAAGAGGCCATTGAGCGTCTCTGTGACGAAGATGACCAGGACGTACCCCTGGATGCCCTGGGCCGGCAGCAACGTCTGGATCATACAGATGCCTACCAGGGTGTCCAGAATGTTGATGCCCACCACGCGAACCTGTTCGTTGAGCCCCTTGAGGATGGCGTCCACGATCTCGTCAAAGTACATGATCACGACCAGCGGCGCCAACAGGCGGATATAGAAAGCCGCCTGTGTGCTGCCGTACAGCCACAGGCTCAGCGGCTCTGCAAAGGCCAATAAGACCCCCGCCACGCAGATGGAGAACAGCAGCGTGATTTTGAAAATGCGCGCCAGCATGTGCTGAATCTGTCTATTGCGGTGCTGTACGTACCGCTCGGATACTTCGGGAATCAGTAGCGTGCTCACGGCTGACAGCAGTACAGAGGGGAACATCAGCACCGGCATGACCATGCCGCCAATCAGGCCATACTGCGCGATGGATTCATCGTACGACAGGCCGGACTTTTCCAATCCGCTGGGGATCAGCACCTGTTTGAGGGTCACCAACGCCGAGCGCACGTACGAGCTAAGCGCAATGGGCAGCGAAATGCCCAGCATTTTTCGCGTCAACCCTGCGCGCGACTGTGCGCGCACCCGCCGATGGCGATCCAATTGATACAAGAGCAGCAGGTAGCAGAACGTGCCGCATTCCGATAGCACGTCGCCCAATACCAGCGCCAGGCACGCAAAATCCAATCCCCGCGGGAGCCAGCGGCGCAGCAAGTACACGGTGACCACAACTTTGATGATCTGTTTCCATACCTGTGAAGAGGCGGTCTTGCCCGCATTGCGCAGCGCGGTGAAGTAGCCCACCCACACCGAGGAAAGCGCCAGAAACGGCAAGCTCAGGCAAAGGGCGTACAATGGCCGGGCCGACACGCGTTCGTGCAGCCATACGCCTGCAATGTACGGCGCAAAATGGTACAGCAACAGCGAGGCGCATCCGCCACACAGCGCGCTGTAAAACAGGCAGCGGTTGAGCGCGGATTTGGCGCTGTGCGCGTTACCAAGCGCCAACTCTTCTGTGATCAGGCGCGTCGTCGTCAGATGAATCCCGGATGTGGCCAGTGTGGTGGCAAACATATACACGGTGGTGATCAGTTGAAAGACGCCCATGCCCTCCGGCCCGATCTGGTTGGCCACATATACGGAGAACGAGACGCTCACCATGCGCACCAAAAGCGAAGTGCCGGTCAAAATGGCGGCATTACAGATAAATTGACGCGCTCTGCGCATGGCGTTCCCTCCCTTTGCACGCTCACGTGCCCGAGCGTTTCCTCAAAGCAACTCTATGAAAAAAACGGGAGGGATAGCACAAAGCCGGGAAAGGGGAGGTGGCATCTGGCGGAATGCACAGCAGAGATGCGCTGCCCCGACGTACGGTCCTGCAAAGCGCGCAGAGCGCGATGGCATAAAACAAATCCCCCCTGCCTCATGCGGCAGGGGGGGAAGGACGTCAGTCTACAGGGCAATCCGCCATGACGGTTTCCCGCAAAAAGCGCTGGAACCGTACGAATTCACCTGGCGTCAACGGCGCCGGAGCGGCCATCAAGACCAGTGGATGCGGCGCAAACTGCGTGTGATATGCCGGGTGGGTGTGGGACTGTGGACAATGGCAGAACCCCAGGCGCGTGTAAAAGCGCTGGCGCCGCCGTGCGATGTCCGTGGTGGGCGGATCAATTTCCAAAACCACCTTGCCGGGTTGCGAGAGGAATGCGGTCAACGCACGCGACCCGAGTTGCTGCCCACGGCAGCGGGGGTCGATGGCAAAGTGCTCTATATAGCGCATATCTGCATCGCTCCAGTACCATAGCAGGCCGACTGGCACCGCCTGCGCAAGCAGGCAATCACAGTGATATTGGGGATGCGCAAGCAGGTGCTTTTGGGCGGCAAAAGAGCGCCGTTCATGCAGGGGGAAGCTCTGTTCATACACGGCGAACAGCTGGTGCAGTATGGGGCTTTGCGGATCAGTACAGCGGATGGATTCCATAACCGGGCACCTCTTATCTGCTACGAATCTACCTCAATATAGCACGCGCCATTTAAAGCGGGAAAGGGAAAAAAGAAAACCCGAGAAAATGAAAATTTGGCGCTTGACAACCACCAGGACAAGCGGTATCATAATAAAGCATTATGTGCCAGTAGCTCAGTTGGATAGAGTGTTTGACTACGAATCAAAAGGTCGGGGGTTCGAATCCCTTCTGGCACACCACGCCGGAGCAGAGTTCTCTTTGCTCCGGCGTTTTTTTGTTTTATATGGTATGCATCAGCAGGCCATGTCCTTGTCCTCTTGTATCTTTTGTTTGATAAAAATTATGTTATCAACACATATTTAGTTGTAAATGCCTTTGCAACGGTTCTGTATAGATTCGACAACCTTCATATCTCTTTTCCGTCGCGTGTTTATGCTGTTGCAGATGGCGGCTGCCCATGATGGAGGTATTTCAAACGCCAGGAATGCACTCCTCTTTCAAAAAACATAGATAAATCAAAATGCAACGACGGTATAGACAAATGAAAAGGTGTGAATGGTAAGAAATTTGCACCCAAAATCGGAACCATGCACGCAGTGTACCCATTTGAAATGTAGGTGATAAAGAGGTGAAACCATAAGGACAACGACCTTGTATCCAAAAAGCCAGCGGTCTGGGATTTTCTCGCCATATCGGAAGCCCCAAAGGGCGCCCGGCGCTCTACTGCCCACCAATGGCACAATTGAGAGAACACGATAAAAAAGGCCGGCCGGAATTGTACTTCCGGCCGGCCCGTCCTCTGCCTTGCTAACGCTCTTCGCGGAAATAAGACTGCCCCAGATGCGCAGGTGGCTGGCTTTCGCGGCGCTTGCGCATGCTGACAAAGATCAGCACGATGATCGTCACAACATAGGGGGTCATCTTGAACAGCTCCTGTGCGCTGACACCGAGGTTCTGGATGTAGTTGTGCACGATGAACAGCCCACCAAAGAGGATGGAGCCCAGAATGCTCATCTTGGGCTTCCACACCGCAAAGATGACCAGTGCAATGGCGAGCCATCCGCGGTCGCCAAAGCCGTTGTTGGACCAGACGCCGCAGGCGTAATCCATTACGTAGTACAGGCCGCCCAGGCCGGCAATGATGCTGCCCACAATGGTGGCGACGTACTTGTAGCGGTTGACGTTGACGCCTGCCGCATCCGCGGTCATGGGATCCTCGCCCACCGCGCGCAGCTTCAGACCCACCCAGGTACGGTTGAGCACAAACGAAGCCACCAACGCGATCACGATGGCCAGGTAGGCCAGAAAACTGTAGGACAGAAATACATCGCCAAACCAGCCGAGATCGTCTGCAAACGGCAGCGTCTGCCGAAAGCAGTTGCTGGTGGCCGTCAATGAGATGGAAGGCATATCGCTATTCACCAACTTGATCAGCGATCCGCCAAAGAAGTTGCCCAAACCCGTGCCCAGCGTCGTCAGCGCCAGACCGGTCACATTCTGGTTGGCGCGGAGCGTGACGGTGAGGAACGCGTATAAAAGGCCCATCAGCGCCGAACCTACGATCGCGGCCAACAGCGGGATGAGGACCGCCCAGAAGGGGTTGATCATATCTACGCTCGGCAGGGAACGCTCGTACAGGAAAGAGCCGATGACGCCGCAGATGCCGCCCACATACATGATGCCGGGAATGCCGAGGTTCAGGTTGCCGGATTTTTCCGTGATGATTTCCCCCGTAGAACCAAACAGGAGGGGAATGCCCTGCATGACGGCACGCTGGATAAAGGAGATGATCATGATGCTTTCGCTCCTCTCTGGGATGCGCGGAACTTGATGCTGTAGTTGATAAAGAACTCGCACCCGATGATGAACACGATGATAATGCCGGTCAGGATATCGGAAAACGCGTCGTTCAATCCGTAGATGGTGGAAATCTCAATCGCGCCCTTTTGCAAAAACACGATCAGGAAAGACGACAGCACCATGTAAAACGGATTGAACTTGGCCATCCACGAGACCATGATGGCGGTAAAGCCCCTGCCGGCCACCAGGTCCCGGGTAATGCTGTGGTCGGTTCCGCTGACCAACAGCAGACCTGCGATACCGCAGATGGCGCCCGAAAGCAGCATGGTGCGCATGATGACTTTTTTGACGTCGATACCGACGTAGCGCGCGGTGTTCTCGCTCTCGCCGACCACCGCAATCTCATAGCCGTGCTTGCTGTAACGCAGGTAGATGTACAGCGCCACCGTCAAGGCCGCGACGATCAGGATGTTGAGCAGGTAGTCGGAACCGAAGATCGAAGGCAGCCAGCCGGCACGTGTCGCGCGGTTGATCACGCCGATCTGCCCCGAGCCCTTTGGCACTGACCAGTTGTAGGTAAAGAAAGAGACGAGCTGAATGGCGATGTAATTCATCATCAGCGTGAACAGCGTCTCGTTGGTATTCCACTTTGCACGGAAGAAGGCCGGAATAAAGGCCCAGATGGCAGAAGTGGCGATGCTGACCACGATCATCAGCGGGTACAGCGCGATGGGCGGAAGCTTGTCGCCCAGGAAGATCATACATGCCGCCGTCATCAGGCCGCCGATGAGCGTCTGACCCTCTGCACCGATATTCCAAAAGCGCATCTTGAACGCGGGCGTGACGGCCAGGGAAATGCACAGCAGGATCGCGACGTTCTGCAACAGGCTCCAGACCCTGCGCGAGGTGCCCAGCGCGCCGTCTACAATGGTGGCATAGACGCCCAAGGGATTGTGGCCGGTCAGCCAGACCGTGATCAGCGCACAGACGATCAGCGCGACGGCGACAGCGGCAATGCGGATCAGCCAGGCCTTCCACCACACGATGGAACTGCGCTTGACGATATGAAACAGTGGCTCACGATTTGCTTTCTTTGTTTCATGCATGGCTTTCACCCTTGTTGGCATTGGTCATCAGGTATCCCACCTGTTCCTTGGTTGCGGTGCGCGCATCCAACAGGCCGGTTACCTGGCCCGAGGCGATCACCAGGATGCGGTCGCACAGCGAGAGTAAAACGTCCAGATCCTCCCCAACGAAGATCACGGCGACACCGGCTTCCTTTTGCTGGTTGAGCAGGTGATAGATCAGATACGAGGCGTTGATATCCAGCCCTCTGACCGGATAGGCGGCCATCAGCACGGTGGGGGATGCGGCAATCTCGCGGCCGACCAGCACCTTTTGTACGTTGCCACCCGACAGCCGCCGAACCGGCGTGTGGACGTCCGGCGTGACGACCTCCAACTGCTCGACGATGCGCTCAGCCAGGCTCCTGGGCGCCTTGCGCTGTACGAAGGCCCCCTTGCCCTTGCTGTAGCTGCGCAACATCATGTTGTCGATCAGGTCCATGTTGCCCACCAGGCCCATGCCCAGGCGATCTTCGGGCACGAAGGAGAGGCGCACACCCAGATCGCGAATTTGCAACGGGTTTTTATCGCACAGGTTATCCGTCGTTCCGCTCTGGGGGTTATGATAGAGGATTTCGCCGCTCTGCAGCGGCTGCAGCCCCGCGATCGCTTCCAATAGCTCGCGCTGACCGCTGCCCGCAATGCCTGCAATGCCCAATATCTCCCCCGAGCGCGCGGTGAAGGAGACGTCTTTTAAGACCGGCGTGCCCTCGCGATTTACGCAGTTCAAGTGGTTGACGGCCAGGCGCTCCGTCACGTTCTGCGGCTCGCTGCGCTCGATGTCCAGCGAGATCTTTTTGCCCACCATCATTTCGGTGAGGCTGGCTTCGTCGGTTTGGGCGGTCTCCACCGTGCCGATATACGCGCCCTTGCGCAATACGCAAACGCGATCGGAAAGCGCAAGCACCTCGTTCAACTTGTGCGTGATGATGATAATCGCCTTGCCATCATCGCGCATACGGCGCAGGATTGCAAACAGCTTTTCCGTCTCCTGCGGCGTCAACACGGCCGTGGGCTCGTCCAGAATCAGGATGTCTGCGCCACGATAGAGCACCTTGATGATCTCCACCGTCTGCTTTTCAGAGACCGACATGTCGTACACTTTTTTCATCGGGTCGATCTCAAACCCGTATTGTTCGCTGAGCGCTCTGACGCGGGCCGCAGCCTTTTTCAGGTTGAACCGCCCTTTTTCCTGCGAGCCCAGCACGATGTTCTCGGTTGCAGAAAATACGTCCACCAGCTTAAAGTGCTGGTGAATCATGCCGATCTTGTGATCAAACGCATCCTTGGGGGAACGAATGACCACTTCCTGCCCATCGATGAAGATCTGGCCATGATCCGGGAAGTAGATGCCCGCGATCATATTCATCAGCGTGGTCTTTCCGCTGCCGTTTTCGCCCAGGATCGATAGGATCTCGTTGCGGTATACACGCAGGCAGATGTCGTCATTGGCCACGACATCGCCAAACGTCTTGGTGATGTTTTTCAATTCAATCGCTGCAGTAGGCGCCACCGTGTTTCCTCCCGTCCGCAGTATCCCATAGGCAGTTGCCGTCCGCAACGCTGGGTCCCTTGATACACGTTGCAAAAAACAAGCGAAGGGCGGGGCAAAAATGTGCCTCGCCCTTTGCTGTACAGATGGTTTAATACATCTCGTTCAGCGTCGTGATGCCATCGATGCGCAGATCGAAGTACGGCGCGGAACGCATTTCAGACTCGTGGAAATAGCCGTCGCTGATCACTTCCGTATCCGGCGTGTACTCAGCATCGGTGTTGACGTCGGCCATGTAGGAGGTCAGCGTCTCGCCATTGACGGTAAACGTGGAGGTATCGAACACGTGCAACTCGCCGGAAGCAAGCTTGGCTTTGGCCTCGTCGATGGCCTCCTGCGTGCCTTCCGCCGCCACGGCCTGGTTGATTTCCGTCAGCGCGACAGAGCCGTCTTCGATGCCCTTGCACCAGTCGACGTCGATCGCCTCGCCGTTTTTCACGCAGTTGATCATGTACTCAAAGTACGGCGTCCAATCGATCTTGGAAGAGACGATGTACGTATCCGGGCAGGCCGAAATGGTGCTGCCGTTGTAGGAGACGTTGGGCACGCCCGCATCCTCACACGCAGTGGGGGCGCCCATCGAGTCGGCGTGCTGGCTGATGAGTTTGCAGCCGCGGTTGATCAGCGTGGTCGCGGCTTCTTTTTCGGCGGTCTCGTCGTACCAGCTGCCGGTGAACTGCACTTCCATCGTCACCGTCGGGCAGACCGAGCGCGCGCCCAGGAAGAAGGAGGTGTAACCCGAGATCACCTCGGCGTAGGTAAAGGCGCCGACGTAACCGATCTTGGCCTCTTCTGCGGTGAATTCGCCGTTTTCGATCATCTCGTTGAGTTTCATGCCCGCAGCGATGCCGGCCAGGTAACGGCCCTCATAGATGGAGGCAAATGCGTTGTGGAAGTTGTCGATGCCAGCGGTGTGGGCGGTGGTGCCGGTGGCATGGCAGAACTGCACTTCGGGGAACTCTTCGGCTGCCTGGGCCATGTACGGCTCATGGCCGAAGCTGTCCGCAAAGATGACGTCGCATCCGCGGTCGACCAGGTCGGCTGCGGCTTCGTAGCACTCGTTGCTCTCGGGGATGTTGGTCTTGAAGATGACCTGATCATCCGAAAGGCCGAGGTTTGCCTTGGCCGCGTTGGCCGCGTCGATGAAGTTTTTGTCGTAAGTGGAGTTTTCATCGTGCAGGAAGATGAAACCGACTTTGAAATCCTGATCCTGTTCGGTCTCAGTTCCGGCAGAAGATCCATTGCCGCATCCGGCCAGACAGCCGATCAGCAATGAAAAGGACAGAAGAAATGTGATGACCTTTTTCATGTTGTACCCCTCCGTTATGCCGTTTTCACAAAAGTTACACTATGTAAATGCCGCCGCCACGGCATTCCATACAAAGTTGTTGGCTCAGCCGCCAAAGACGATGGCCCCATCCTCCATGTGTGCGATCGTGGCCAGCGCCTCTACGCGCAATCCCTTGGCGCGCAGTGCGTCCACGCCGCCCTGAAAGCCCTTTGCAATTGCCACCGCGGCGCCCACCACTTCGGCACCGGCCATGTGGACCAGTTCCGAAAGGCCGAGCAACGCCTTGCCGTTTGCGAGGAAGTCGTCCACCAGCAATACGCGATCGTCCTTACGGATCAATTGCTTTTCCACCACGACGTGATAGTCCACGCCGTGCGTATAGGAGTGCACCACAACCTGGTACAGCTCCCCCGAAAGGTTGCCGGTGCGCGCCTTTTTGGCAAAGACCATGGGGACGTGCAGCGCAAACGCAGCTGCAAAGGCAATTGCAATGCCGGAGGTTTCAATGGTCAGCACGCGGGTGATGTGCGCGTCTGCGAACAGACGGGCGATCTCCTGCCCCATCTGCATGGTAAAATCCGTGTCGATCTGGTGGTTCAAAAAGGAGCCGACCTTTAAAATGCCGCCCGGGAGGACGGTGCCCTCTTTCAGGATTTTTTCTTCCAGCGCTTTCAGGATCTTCTCCGCCTTTCCCCAAAACAAAAAACAGACTCTGTAAACAAGCCTGCTGCCAATACATCGATCTGGACGGTGCCGCCCCTGCGCCATGGGCGAAGGGTTTGCGTACCAATAGTCGTACGTTGTGGCTGCACGGTAGAGACATTTGGGCCATTCATCCAAATCTATATTGGCATACATATTCAAAAAAACAAATTCAAATTTAATTTAGCATATCATATGTCAAAAGTCAACGAACTTTGGGCGAAATCAAGGCACATTGTAAAGAAATTTGGCGAAAATGGTCAAAATGTGTACACAAAATCGTACCCTGGACGCCTGCCCTGTTGGATGGAATGCAAATATGTGCCTGGCAGAATGGGAGACTTTTGAATAGAAACATATACAGGGTTTCACAGACGACGGTTCGCACCGTGGCCGCGAGAATCGGATCGATCGGCGCAGGCGTACGCCCTGCGACATCGTCGCGGCGACGCGCAACGGCGGCGCCTCTCTGCGCTTTCGCCGTACAAGGGGTTCGGCAGGGGTTGGACTGACATGAGCCCCACCGTCCGGCAATCAGCGGAACGACGTCCATGCGGGAAAACGCGTTCTGTGCACCCACCCAAACGAGGTGCAATTTTTCCACTTAGGTGTACAAGGCCCGAAACGGATGCGCCTTTTTGGGGGTGATGGACACAGGGCGCGGCGTCCGTATGCGCGGTGCATCGGGTTGATGGTTGAGCAGATACAGGCATAGCAAAGCGCGCACAAATGAAAAATATGGGTTATGGGGGGTGGTACATACAGAGACAACGGAGCTCGGTAGACGGGGCGGCATGCGGTTTGCAATTGCCACTTTTAGCTGGAGGGGATTTATGGTATATTAAAA
>DXZF01000244.1 GCA_019415425.1 Bacillota bacterium
GCATCTGCGCCATGGACAGCTGCGCCGGCGAGACGGGCTGCGCCAGCCGCGTACACGCGTCCTCGCCCGCATAGCCCAGCAGGCACAGTTCCATGGCCTGTTCGGGGGCATCGGCCCGGACGTGCGCGCACAGCGACGCATGCCCTTGTAGGTACAGCGGGTGCACGATGCGCATGCCCTTTTGCATCTGCAACAGGCGTTTGCGCAGGGCGTTTTGTGCAAACGCGCTGGCATCGCTGGCCACAAAGCTGCAGCCCTTGTGGGCCGCCACGGCCGCCGCCGTCCCGCTGCCGCAGAACAGGTCCATCACGCATCCGCCCGGCGGGCAGCTGGCATTTAAGATGCGCGAGAGCAGGGCCTGCGGCTTTTGCCCCGGATACCCCGTGCGCTCCGGATCCCGCTGTTGCAGCATGGGGATATCCGTCCACACGTCGCTCAAAAATATCAGCGAATCGGCCTCGTAGCGGTACTCGCGCCCGCCCGTGCGCAGGGAAAAGTACACGTTGCCGTGCTCGTCCACATTGCGCCGCAGGTGATTGCGCTTCCCCTCGCCGCGCTTTTGCGCCACCCGTTCGGGGCAAAAATACGGCCGCGCGCTGCGATTGTACACCAGGATGACATCGTGCTGGTGGACAAACGAACGCTTGGAGCGGCCGCCCGCCTTGTTCTGCCAGATGATCTCGTTCTGAAAGCGGCGCTTGCCGAAGATCTCGTCCAACAGGACGCGCACATACGCCGAAATACTCTGATCCACGTGCACGTACACGCTGCCGGTGTCCTTGAGGCAGGCGTGTGCCAGGCGCAGCGCGCACTCGATCAGCGCCAGGCATTCCCGCTCGCTCTGCGGAAACGCCCGCGTGTCGTTTTGCTGCTGCAAGCCATATGCCGGCGCCCCCCGGTATCCGCCTTCGCCCAGGCGCGTGCGCACGGGCTGCCGTTCCTGCCCCGGCAGCGGCGGCTCCAGGGACACCACGTCCACCTGTCCCCCGTACGCACGCTCGATGTGCGGCGCAACTGCAAACAGGTCTCCGCCGTAAAACGCGCCCGCCTCGCGGTACGCGGTGATCTCCGCTTCACACGGCACCTGTACAAACCGCAATTGCATCCCCTCCCCTTTACAAGCGTTGCCCTTCGCCCTTATACTGAAAGTCCATTGAGCGCACGCAGCCATTCGCGCTCTGCGCGTTTTTCGTCGTGCGCAGGCGATACACATTCTTTGCATTTATTATAGAGGTGGGAGGAAACACTTGCAACAATCTGAACCGGTCAGACTCTGGGCCGTACTGCGCAACCAGAAGCGCAAAATTGAAAGAGAACTGCTGTTTCCCTGCACGCCGTCCAAGGTGCTGCACGAGGGATTGGAGACGGTATGCCGCCAGTTTGACGTGGCGGTGCCGGTGGTGCTGCAAAAGCATGAGCGCGAATTGGCCACCTTTTCGCGCACCACGTTTTTTGCGCGCGATTTTATGGAACCTTTTTCCTTTCACGCATTGGAACTGGAGTTGATTTTTGCCGACAAGCAACGCGGGCGTACATAAATCCCCCACGCTTGGGACACACTTGCAAGTGAATAGCGAGGTGAAACAAGCATGGACAAGTTTTCTTTGACACTGGTCATCATCGGCGCCCTCAACTGGCTGCTCATCGCCGTGGCGCAGTTCGATCTGGTCGCCTGGATCTTCGGTGGGCAGGGCAGCCTGTGGGCA
>DXZF01000245.1 GCA_019415425.1 Bacillota bacterium
GGGGCAGCGGTATCGCTATGCGGCATGGGAGGTGCGCTCACGTCGTGCCCGGGCAGGCCTGGAATCCCCTGTATAAAATGGAAGGATTTGGGGAAGCCTGGCAACTGGGGCCGTGTGCTGGACGAATTCGCCTGTGCGATGGTATGATAGTCGTCACCGGGGAGGTGAGTACATGCGTATCACGGTAGGGATGTCGGGCGGTGTGGATTCAGCGGTGGCCGCGTACCTGCTCAAGCAACAGGGCCACGATGTGACGGGCATCTTCATGGTCAACTGGGAGGAGAGCGACGAAAACGGCGTCTGTACGGCGGAAGAGGATTATGCCGATGTGCGCCGGGTATGCGATGTGATTGGCATTCCTTATTATACCGTCAACTTTTCGCGGGAATACCGCGATCGCGTGTTTTCGGTATTCCTGCGCGAGTATCGGGCGGGACGCACCCCCAACCCCGACGTGCTGTGCAACAGCGAGATCAAGTTCAACGCGTTTTTGGACTTTGCCCTCAAAACCGAGGCGCAGGCGCTGGCCACCGGCCACTACGCACAATTGGAGCGGCGCGATGGACGGGTGACGCTGCTTCGCGGCGCGGACGAGCAGAAGGACCAGAGCTATTTTCTGTGCGCACTCAACCAGCGCCAGCTCAAGGACGCGCTGTTCCCGGTCGGTGCCCTGCAAAAACAGCAGGTGCGCGAGATTGCCAGGCGCGCGGGGCTGCCCAATGCGAACAAAAAGGATTCCACGGGGATCTGCTTTATCGGGGAGCGCAATTTTGCCCGATTCATCAGCCAGTACGTGCCGAGCCCGCCCGGCGATATGGTGGACGTGGACACCGGCAAGGTGGTGGGACGGCATACGGGGCTATGCCACTACACCCTGGGCCAGCGCAAGGGCATCGGCATTGGCGGCGTGGGCAGCGGGGAAGCGTGGTTCGTGTGTGAAAAGGATCCGGTGCGCAATCTGCTCTATATTGGGCAGGGCAAAGACCATCCGCGGCTGTATAAGTCGCAACTGCGGGCCGTACACTTCAACTGGATCGCAGGGGAGCCCCCGCAAAGCGCGTTTGACTGCACGGCCAAATTCCGCTATCGGCAAAGGGATTGCGCCTGCCATGTGGAGGTTGAAGGCGACTGTGTGCACGTTCGCTTTGCACAGCCGCAACGCGCCATCACGCCGGGGCAGTATGCCGTACTGTACCAAGGCGAGGTGTGCCTGGGCGGCGGCGTGATCGAAGGCTCCATATAGACGATATGCCTTTTGGCAAGAGGGGATGCCGGACACCTTCTGAATTTTTGAAAAAAAGTAAAAAAAGGTGTTGACACTGCAAACCCGGTTTGCTATTATAAATGAGCGCCGCGTGAGGGCCCTTGAAGAGAGGGCGGAAGCGAGGCGGAGAGCACCTTCAAAACTACATAGTGAGGAAGAAGAAACAGAGTTAAAGCCAAGCGATCGAAGGAAGATCGAGCGAGCCGGTCAAACGCAAGGAAAAGACGCGCGCAAGCGTGTTAAAATTTTCAACAAGAGTTTGATCCTGGCTCAGGACGAACGCTGGCGGCGTGCTTAACACATGCAAGTCGAACGAAAAGAGGGAAAGAGCTTGCTCTTTCCGGAATTGAGTGGCAAACGGGTGAGTAACACGTAAACAACCTGCCTTCAGGATGGGGACAACAGACGGAAACGACTGCTAATACCGAATAAGTTCCAAGAGCCGCATGGCCCATGGAAGAAAAGG
>DXZF01000246.1 GCA_019415425.1 Bacillota bacterium
GGGATACGCCGTTTGCCGCGCACCCGGCCGGGACGCTGGAACTGACGGTGTTCCTGCTGGGCGTGCTGCGGCTGATGCTGCCCGACGTGCTGCTGCCCGCCACCACGGCGCTGGGCACCATCGCCGACGACGGGCGCGAGCGCGGCATCCTGGCCGGTGCGAACGTGGTCATGCCCAACCTTTCGCCCCGCGACGTGCGCGCGCAGTACAGCCTGTACGACAACAAGATCAGCACCGGCGCAGAGGCCGCCGAAGGGCGTGCAGACCTGCAAAAGCGCATGGAGGCCATCGGTTACACGCTGGGCGTGGGCCGCGGCGACTATGGGGGCGTGGACCGGCACGCCGGCACACACTGATACGAGCGGGCGCTGTGCAAACCGCCCGTGCGCATAAAGAGATCGACCATTTCAAAAGAGGGGGAAACCACCATGTACGATCCGAAATCCAGCATTGCCACCGAGTTCATCGACGACGAGGAGATTCAACAGACGCTCGCCTACGCGCAGGCGCACAAGCACGATCGCGCGCTGATCGAGCGCATCCTGGACCGCGCGGCCGGGATGACCGGCCTTTCGCACCGCGAGGCGGCCGTGCTGCTGGACTGCGATCTGCCCGAGATGAACGAGAAGATATTCGACCTGGCACGGCGCATCAAGCAGCGCAACTACGGCAACCGCATCGTGATGTTTGCGCCGCTGTATCTCTCAAACTACTGCGTCAACGGCTGCGTGTACTGCCCGTACCACCACAAGAACAAGCACATCCGCCGCAAGAAGCTCACGCAGGAGGAGATCGTGCGCGAGGTGACCGCGCTGCAGGATATGGGCCACAAGCGCCTGGCGCTGGAGACGGGCGAGGACCCCGTCAACTGCCCGATCGATTACGTGCTGGAAAGCATTGAGACCATCTACAGCATCAAGCACAAGAACGGCGCCATCCGCCGCGTGAACGTGAACATCGCCGCGACGACGGTGGAGAACTACAGAAAGCTCAAAGAGGCCGGCATCGGCACGTACATCCTCTTCCAGGAGACGTACCACAAGCCCACCTACGAGGCGCTGCACCCCAACGGGCCCAAGAGCAACTACGCCTACCACACCGAGGCCATGGACCGCGCCATGGACGGCGGCATCGACGACGTGGGCTGCGGCGTGTTGTTCGGCCTCAACCTGTACCGGTACGACTTTGTGGGCCTGCTGATGCACGCAGAGCACCTGGAGGCGGCCAAGGGCGTCGGCCCGCACACCATCAGCGTGCCGCGCATCCGCAACGCCGACGACATCGACATGGGCGACTTTGAAAACGCCATCGACGACGAGACCTTTGCCAGGATCGTGGCGGTCCTGCGCATCGCGGTGCCGTATACCGGCCTGATCGTCTCCACGCGCGAATCGCAGCGCACGCGCGAGATGGTGCTGGACCTGGGTGTCTCGCAGATCAGCGGCGCCTCCAGCACCAGCGTGGGCGGCTATGCCGAAAAGGAGCGCGAGGAGGACAACTCCGCACAGTTTGACGTCAGCGATACGCGCACGCTGGACGAGGTGATCAGCTGGCTGATGGACCGCGGGCACATCCCCTCGTTCTGCACGGCGTGCTACCGCGAGGGCCGCACCGGCGACCGCTTCATGAGCCTGTGCAAGAGCGGGCAGATCCAGAACTGCTGCCACCCGAACGCGCTGATCACACTGAAGGAATTCCTCGAGGATTACGCGAGCGCGGAGACGAAGCGCATCGGCGAGGCGATGATCGAGAAGGAGCTCGCCAACATCCCGAACGAA
>DXZF01000247.1 GCA_019415425.1 Bacillota bacterium
GACCACGCTGGCGCCCACGCCGTGCAGGCCGCCGGAATACTGATATTGGCCCGAATTGAACTTGCCGCCCGCGTGCAGCTGGGTAAAGACCACCTCCACACCGCTGATCCCCATCTCCGGATGCACGTCCACCGGAATGCCGCGCCCGTTGTCCTCCACGGTCGCAGAGCCGTCCCGGTGCAATGTGATGTTGACGGTGTCCGCATAGCCGTTGGCCGCTTCGTCGATCGCGTTGTCCACAATCTCCCAGAGCATGTGGTGCAGGCCCTGCAAACCGGTTGAACCGATATACATGCCCGGGCGCATGCGCACGGCTTCCAATCCCTTGAGCACTTGAATGTCTTTGGCTTGATACGTCTGTGCCACGAGTCTCCCCCTTGTGTTGGTCTGCAAAAAAGCGCCGCGCGTGTTGCGCACGCGGCCGTCCCATGGCCGTCACGGCCCGATTGCAGCGCTATTCCGTTTGGATACGCACTTTGGCCAGCCCAGTGCGCACCGTCAATTCCACAATGGTGCTGCCGCTGCCCAATACGCGCTCCTCCTCGCCAAAGGCGACGAATTCGTCCTGTTCTTCAATCTGAATCTGCGACAGTGCGCTCTGCCGTTTGAGCTTGACCACACAGTCTTCCGGCACGATGACGGTCACGCTGCTCAGGGCACAATTGACATCCACCTTGATCAGCTGCTCGCCGGTGTACTGGCGCAGATCCAGCTCTCCACTGCTAAACGCGCCCGTGTAGTGCACCACGCCCGCTTCATCCTGGCTGATATACGGCTTGCCCAGATTGTCGATGGTCTGCTTGAGCCCGCCCGTAGCGATACCGATGATCAGCCAAATCACCAGCAATACCAGCAGGATTTTCCCCACCGAAAACGACAGCTTCAGCAGCGTCTTGACCAAGAACAGCACCAACCCCAAAATGGGAAGCGCCAACAATGCCAACAGTACAAATACCATGAAAGTCTCCTATCTCTGATCGATGATCTGTGCGAACATTTCGCACAACAGGCGCACACATGTGCGCACTTGCAGTAGTTCTATTGTAACGGGTACACAGAATTTCGCAAGTTTTTTTGCCCGCCTTCGTCCAAAGCCTGCGTCATTTTCGCCGTTTCATACGCACTTTCGGCCGTCAATTCTCGCTTTGAAACCGCCGTAGCAGCAGCGGAATATACGCTTTTCGGTTTTATCCCCTTTCCCGCTTTTGGGCAATCGTACAGCAGAACGGAGGAAAATGCAATTCGCAAAAGCTTTGGCGGCGCAAAGATTGAAACAGGTGTGGAACAGGTGATTTCATTTGCCGCGCACATCGCAGCGCAAGAGGCAGATATCAAAGTGCCAGGGCCTTACGCCACAGGGTATGGTCATGCGGAGCGTGCAACGAAGATCGTTGCACGCGCGGGTCGCCCGAGAGCGGCACGGCAGAAGCTTCCAGCGCACGGGATGGGCAGGTACTCTATACAACCCAATATACAAAAGCAGAAGCCGCAGGACGGGCAACGTCCCACGGCTCCTCTGTACCCTGTGCCGCTTTGCAGCGCGGCAAGGGATTTTACACGCATTGGCCAACGCTTATTTCTTGCTGATGGCGTTGAAGCGGCAGCCCTCCATGCAGGCGCCACACTTGATGCACTTCTGCGTATCGATGACATGCGGCTTGCGCACTTCGCCGGCAATGGCATTGACCGGGCACTTGCGCGCACACAGCGTACAACCGGTGCACTTCTCCGGATCGATGTGGAAGTTCAACAGCGCTTTGCACACGCCGGCCGGGCAGTGCTTATCGCGGATGTGGGCTTCGTACTCATCGCGGAAGTAGTGGATGGTGGAGAGCACCGGGTTGGGGGCCGTCTGGCCCAAACCGCAGAAGGAGGATTCCTTGATGTTGATAGCCAGCTCTTCGAGTTTCTCGATGTCGCCCTCTTCGCCCTTGCCGGCGACGATGCGATCCAAGATCTCCAGCATACGGCGCGTACCGATACGGCACGGCGGGCATTTGCCGCAGGATTCGTCGACGATGAAGTCGAGGAAGAAGCGGGCAATATCGACCATGCAGTTGTCCTCGTCCATGACGATCAGACCGCCGGAGCCCATCATGGAACCGATGGCGATGAGGTTATCGTAATCGATCGGCACATCCAGGTGCGAGGCCGGGATACAGCCGCCGCTGGGGCCGCCCGTCTGCGCTGCCTTGAATTTCTTTCCGTTGGGGATGCCGCCGCCGATCTCGTAGACGACTTCGCGCAGCGTGGTGCCCATGGGAATCTCTACCAGACCGGTGTTGCAGATCTTGCCGCCCAGCGCGAACACCTTGGTGCCCTTGCTCTTCTCGGTGCCCATGGAGGCGAACCATTCGGCGCCGTTGTTGATGATCTGCGCGATGTTGGCATAGGTCTCCACGTTGTTGAGGATGGTCGGCTTGGCAAACAGGCCCGACACGGCCGGGAACGGCGGGCGGGGACGCGGCTCGCCGCGTTTGCCCTCGATGGAGGTCATCAGCGCCGTCTCTTCACCACATACGAACGCGCCGGCGCCCAGGCGGACTTCCAGATCGAAGTTGAATCCGGTGTCGAAGATATTCTCGCCCAAAAGTCCGTATTCACGTGCCTGGCCAATGGCGACCTGCAGGCGGTGCACCGCGATCGGGTATTCGGCACGCACATAGATGTAGCCCTGGTCTGCGCCGATGGCATAGGCCGCGATGGCCATGGCCTCGATGACGGCGTGCGGATCGCCCTCCAGAATGGAGCGGTCCATGAACGCGCCCGGGTCGCCCTCGTCAGCGTTGCAGAGCACAAATTTTTTGTCGTTCTTGCTGTTGGCCGCAAACTGCCATTTCACACCGGTCGGGAAGCCCGCGCCGCCGCGGCCGCGCAGACCGCTGGCCTTGATGACGTCGATGACTTCCTGCGGCGTCATTTCGGTGAGCACTTTGCCAAGGGCCTTGTAGCCATCCATGGCGATGTACTCCTCGATCTGCTCGGGGTCGATCACGCCGCAGTTGCGCAGCGCAATACGATGCTGTTTGGCGTAAAAATCGGTGTGCTGCAGGTTTTTGATCTGGTTGTTCTCATCGATGCTCTCCGAGTAGACCAGACGGGTGACAATGCGGCCCTTGAGCAGATGTTCCTGCGCAATCTCGGCCACGTCTTCCACCTTGACACGGCTGTAGAAGGAGCCTTCGGGGTACACGATGACGATGGGGCCCAGCTCACAAAGGCCAAAGCAGCCCGTGCGGATGACCTGCACCTCGTCGGAAAGCCCGAGGTCCTTGATCTGTTTTTCAAACTCTTCAGCGATCTGCGGAGAGCCGGAAGACGTGCAGCCCGTTCCGCCGCAAACGAGGACATGGGAGCGATAAAATTTAGGCATCTGACTGTAAACCTCCTGCTTTGTTGGGCTTAGTTGCTGCTGCTCTCAAACGCGCCAATGGTCTGCGCAGTGACCACGTGGCCGTTGACGATGTGCTCAGCAACGATCTGCGGCACCTTTTCCGGCGTCAGCTTGACATACGTCACCGGTTCCTCGCCGGGGACGAACACCTGCGCCAGCGGCTCATAGCGGCACACGCCGATGCAGCCCGTCTGTGAGACGACCACATTCTTCAAGCCGCGCTTCTCTACTTCCTCGACAAAGGCCGCCAGAACAGGACGGGCGCCCGCTGCAATTCCACAGGTTGCCATGCCCACGACAATGCGGATGTTATCGTCGTGATCCTTGCGCAAGTTCATGCTGCTCTGCGCACGGTTGCGGATCTCTTCGAGTTCTTTAAGCGATTTCATTATATGACACCTCCGAAAATTTCTTGGATTCCTTCAGACAGGTTCTCTCTGAGCCATTGCCCGACCTCGGGATCGTTGAGCGGCACCGGCCCCAGGACCTGCCGCACTTCCCGTGTGTCCAGGTGAAAGTGAACTTCGTCGTACGAACCGTCGATCACAAAATCCACCTCGGGATTGCACACAATCAACATGTGCAGCGTATCTGCGAGTTCACCCAAAGGCGGCCGGTCGATGTTGAACAGCCCAAACTGTGCCGTGACCACCGTGCCGACGCCCAACTCGCTTTCGATTGAAAACCTACCACCGCTGCGCTCTGCACTCGCCTTGAAGAGCGGAATTCCCAGCCCTACCTTGCGGGTGGTGCGCGTGGTGGCAAACGGGCTCTCAACCCGCTTTAACAGTTCATCGTCCATCCCTTTGCCATTGTCTCTGATGACCACGGTCAGCATCTCGTCTGCCGTGTGGATGTGCAGCCCGACCTCGATACAGGTCGCCTCTGCACGAATGCTGTTTTGCACGATATCCAACAGATGGAGTGAAATGTCTTTCATGTGAATTTATACGCGGTATTTGGCGATGATGTCGGGGATATCCTCAGGCACCAGCCGGCCGTACACGTCCTCCCCGATCATCATGACCGGCGCCAGGCCGCAGCAGCCCAGGCAACGCGTGGCCTCCAGCGTGAACAACCCGTCCGACGTGGTCTTCCCTACCTCTACCTCAAGCTCTTTGGACAATTCGTCCAAAATCGCCTGAGAGCCGCGCACGTAGCAAGCCGTACCCAGACACACGCCGATGATGTGCTTGCCCTTGGGCTCCAGCGCAAACTGCGCATAGAACGTGGCCACACCATAGATTTCACTCATGGGCACGCCGAGGTTCTCGGAGATGCAGGCCTGGATCTCTTCGCCCAGATAGCCGAAGATCTCCTGCGCCTTCTGCATGACAGGCATCAACGCACCGGGTTGATCC
>DXZF01000248.1 GCA_019415425.1 Bacillota bacterium
GATCCTGCGCCTCCCGCCCGATGGCCTGGAGCACCGTGCGCATGCGCTGTACGATCACTTCCTCCGGGATGCGGTGAAAGTCAAATCGCTGGCAGCGCGAGACGATGGTCGCAGGCAGGCGGTGCGTCTCTGTGGTCGCCAGAATGAACACTGCGTGCGACGGCGGTTCCTCCAGCGTCTTGAGCAACGCGTTGAACGCGCCCTGGGACAGCATGTGCACTTCATCGATGATATATACCTTGTACCGCCCGATGCTGGGCGCGTAGCGCACCTTGTCGCGCAGATCGCGGATCTCGTCCACGCCGTTGTTGGAGGCCGCATCGATCTCGAGGATATCCACCGCCAGTTCGTCGTCGGACAGGCGGCACACTTCGCACGTGCCGCACGGTTCCCCATCGATGGGCTGCTTGCAGTTGATGGCGCGCGCCAGGATCTTGGCCGTGCTGGTCTTTCCCGTTCCGCGCGAACCGCAGAACAGGTACGCATGCGCAATATGCCCGAGCTTTACTTCGTTTTGGAGCGTGCGCGTAATGTGTTCCTGCCCCACCACTTCGGAAAACGTGCGCGGCCGATATTGCCGATACAGCGCCAGATATGCCATAAGCTCCCTGCCCTTTCTACTGGGTGTGGACACAACCGGCTGTCCGGTTCCGTGTGCCCTTCCCTCTTTTATATCACATTTTGCCACCCGTGCACAGCACCCGCGCGCCGCATTGCTGACATCCGCTTCCATGCTACTTCCCGTTTGTGCGTCAAAAGCTTTGACAATCCATCACCCGCGGCCGTACAATTCTGACATACTAGTTGATCAGTTCAGGGGGGGATTGGGCTTGTCGTTGGAACAGGATTTGTTCGTCAACTACGCACAGCTGACGGACCACGGGCAACAGGACATTCGCCGCGATGCGCTGGCCATCATGGCGCACGGATTGCAGGCCGCTATTCCGTATGACGGGACGCGCGCAATCGTGCGCTATGAGGGCAACACCATTTACGTGGCGCAGCAGGCCTTTGCGCTTGCGCCGCACAGCCACGTATACGTGGTGGGCGTGGGCAAGGGATCGTATCCCATTGCAAAGGCGTTGGACGAGATTTTGGGCGACCGCATCGACGAGGGGTTTGTCGTCGTCAAGGAGGGGGAGACGCGTCGGCTCCCGCACATCGAGCTGTTTGAGTCGGCACATCCCATTCCGGATGAGCGCTCCATCCTCGGGGCGCGCCGCATCCGGGATATCCTGCAAAAGGCAAAGGAGGGCGATCTGGTGTTTGCCGCCATCACCGGCGGCTCTTCGGCGATGACCAACCTGATCCCCGACGGCATTTCGCTCTCGGATCTGCAAAAGACCAACGACCTGCTGCTCAAGTGCGGGGCGTCGATCGCGCAGATCAACAGCGTGCGCAAGCACCTGTGCGGCATGAAGGGCGGGCGCGTGGTGGCGATGGCGCAACCGGCGCACATCGTCACGCTGACGTTGGATACCGCGCCTGCCGACATGCCCTGGCCCGAGATGTGCCTGGCCGACCCCACCACCTTCTCGGACGCGATCGCCGCGTGTAAGTCGTACGGCATCTGGGACAAATTGCCCGCCTCTGTTCGCGAGCACCTGTGCTGGGGCGAACGGCATCCGGAGGCCGAGACGCTCAAGAGCCTCGACGGCATGCGCCAGAGCCTGTACGGCGTGACGGACCAGCGCGTGGCCAGCCAGGCGATGTGCGACAAGGCGGCCGAGATGGGCTACACGCCGCATCTGCTCAGCACCGTACTGGAGGGCGAGGCCAAAGACGCAGGGATCTTCTTCTCGGCGCTGGCCAATGAAATCGTCAACACCGGCCGGCCGTTTTCCGCGCCGTGCGCGCTCATCTCGGCCGGCGAGACGACCGTCACCATCGGCGACGTGTGCGGCGAGGGCGGGCCCAACCAGGAGACGGCGCTGGGGTTTGTCACCAAACTGCACGTCGATGCCCCGGTGTGCTGCGTCAGCCTGGATTCCGACGGCACCGACGGCCCGAGCGACTGTGCGGGCGGCATCTCCGATGCGCTGAGCGCCCAGCGCTGCAAGGCGCTGTCCATCGACGTCACACATGCGCTCAGGACGCACGATACGCTGCCCGTGCTCACGGCATTGGGCGATGCCATCTAC
>DXZF01000249.1 GCA_019415425.1 Bacillota bacterium
CTTTCATTTTGAGTATTACATCCGCCGTAGTGACAAATCTGCCTGTTCGTGGTATCAGTTTTTACAAATATTTATATCATAAACAGGTTTGTTCTCTTCTGTATGCTGGCTCTTATGTCCCTTATGTGCAAATTGGTAGGCGTTTCACCTATAATCCACGACAATATATTAAAATAACGGAAACTGGTGAACCCGTGCTTGCAGAAACAAAGCCTGGTAACAATACCGGTGTAGACGATTATTCGCCAAGCGGCTATGAGAAGGAGGAAAAGAAGCCAAATTTTGGAAATTTAAGTTGGATGGAAAACAAGGCGCGTGAGTGCCGACAAAAAGGGACCAATTACTATGATTGCTATAATTGATTCTCCCCGCTACAGAAAGTGGCCGTACATCCTTGCCAGCTATTGGCTCGCCTTGAGCCTTTTGGTCAGCTGTACCCCCGTGCGCATGGAACAGGGGGCGCCCGTCACCCAGGCGCCCCCCGCTGCCCACGCTTCGCTTGTGTACTACTTTGAACTGCCCGTCACTTCTGCAGGCTACAGCCGGCACATGCAGGCCAAAAACCTGACGATCACCAAAGTGCGTTTTGACACAGTGACATACTACCTGCTCGACTTTATCGCCACACCGTATACCGACTCTCCCCCAGCGGAAATGTGGATGCACGTCCTGCCCGTTCAACAGGAGCTCGTCCCGTACCTGTGCGTCAGAAATCCCCCTTCCTTTTTGGACGGCATTGGATGGAGATGGCCCAACGTGCGCAAGCCGGCAGATCTCTACGCATTCCGCTTTCAGCTGTTTTGGACCTATCGCGGCAATCGAAAGGCATCGGATGGTTCCGGGCAGACCGTGCTGGCCTCCTCGCTGGGCGTCTATGAAACCACGATCGACCAGTGGCTCCAGCAGGGGATTCAGCTTCGCTTTTCCTATCCGGGCGGCTCCGAAACGCTCGTCCTCCCCGTCGCCGCTGTGCAGGAGCTCTCTTCCGAACAGGGGGCGCTTTCACAAAATGCCATCTTGCAAACGTTGATCGACAGCAACGGCACGCAGGTGGTCGAATCCTATGACGTTCTCTCGCCCCCTGCCCCGTGACGGGCACCGGGCCTCCAGATCGATTGCGCGCTTCCCCGCCGATTGCGTGCGCTCTACATGCGTTCTCACACTTTTCCAACCGCCAAAAAAGGGCGTCCCCCGGCATCCACACGCCGGGAACGCCCTTTTGCTTTGTGTTCAGTGTTTCCTGCCGCTGATGACCAGGCCCACAAGGGCGGTCTTGCCCTGTGCAAATTTTGCGTCTGCATACAAGCTCTCTCCATGCGCCGTCCCGGCGCTACTCCTGCTTCGGGGGCGGCATGGGCAAAAACCCTTCGCCGTGCACTTCGCTGGACGCCAACACCACCATAAACGCCTGTGGGTCCGCGTGCTTGACCACCCTTTCCACCTGCACCATCTCCCTGTTGTTACACGCGCACACCACCACCTGCTTGTGTTCATTGCGGTACCCGCCTCTGGCGGGCAGGACGGTGGCCCCCCGCCCGCAGCGCCGGTCGATATCGCGCACGATCTGTGCCGCGCATTCGGTCACAATGAGCGCCAATTTGCCCGCCCGTGCGCCGTACATGACCCGGTCCACCACCGTGGTGGCCAAAAAACTGAGCACGATGCCATAGATCAAACCGTCCACATCGCGCAGCCAGAGGCTGCCCAGCAGGAGGATGGCCATGTCAAATGCAAAGTTGAGCTTCCCCATCGACAGATGCGGCCAGTAGTGGCGGATGGTCATCGTGATCAAATCCAGCCCGCCGGTCGAGGAATTGTGCAGGTAGATCAGCCCAAATCCAACGCCGGACAGCGCGCCGGTACACAGCGCCGCCAGCAGTCGGTCGCCGCGGTACGCCGGCAACAGCGGCGCCACAACGTCCACAAATACCGAAAAGATGAGCATGCAACGCAGCGAGCGCAGCAAAAACCGCCCGCCCAGCACCTTATAACACAGCAATGCGACGGGAAGGTTGAGTAAGAGCGTCGTCACGCCGATGGACAGCCCCGTCAGCCGGTAGACGATCAGCGCAATGCCGGAAAACCCGGTGAGCGGAAACTCGGCATACACCGCAAAGTTGTGGATGCCGACCGCCACGAGCAAACTGCCGACGATTTCCGCCAGCACGGTGTGGATC
>DXZF01000025.1 GCA_019415425.1 Bacillota bacterium
GGAGATGCAGCAGGCTGCGGCGGAGCTCGACTTTGAGCGCGCGGCCAAGCTGCGCGACGGCATCGCCGCCCTGCGCGATGGCAAGGCGCCGCAGCACAAATCGCAACAGCGGCCGCAGCGGCGCGGTAGCGCAAACAAAAACGGAGGAAGAAAACGCAGACCATGAACGATTCCATCATCATCAAAGGGGCGCGTCAGCACAACCTGAAAAATGTAGATTTGACCATACCGCGCGACAAGCTCATCGTGTTCACCGGCCTTTCGGGCAGCGGTAAGAGCAGCCTGGCGTTCGACACCATCTATGCCGAGGGGCAGCGGCGATATGTGGAGTCGCTCTCCTCTTACGCGCGCCAGTTTCTGGGGCAGATGGACAAGCCGGAGGTGGATTCCATCGAGGGCCTCTCTCCGGCCATCTCCATCGATCAGCGCACCACGTCGCGCAACCCGCGCTCGACCGTCGGCACCGTCACCGAGGTGCACGATTACCTGCGCCTGTTATACGCGCGCATCGGCCAGCCGCACTGCCCGCAATGCGGCCGCCCCATCCAACAGCAGAGCGTGGACCAGATGGTGGACGCCGTGATGTCCATGGGCGAGGGCACGCGCATTCTGCTGCTCTCCCCCATCGTGCGCGAGCGCAAGGGGGAGCACGTCAAAATCTTTGAGGATCTGCGCAAAAACGGCTTTGCCCGCGCCATGGTGGATGGCGAGATCGTCGATCTTTCAAGCGACGAAATCAAGTTGGCCAAGACCAAAAAGCACAGCATCTATGCAGTGGTGGACCGCATCGTGGTCCGCCCCGACGGCGCCTCGCGTCTGGGCGACAGCCTGGAGACCGCGCTCTCGCTCTCAAACGGCATCGTGGTGGTTCAGAACGCAGATACCGGCGAACAGACGCTGTTCTCCGGCAACTACGCCTGCCCGGAATGCGGCATCAGCATGGAAGAGATCACGCCGCGCATGTTCTCTTTCAACAGCCCCTTTGGCGCCTGCCCGGCGTGTTCCGGTCTGGGCACGCAGATGAAAGTGGACCCCGACCTGATCATCCCCGACAAGAGCAAGTCGCTGCGCGAGGGCGCCATTCATGTCTCGGGCTGGGACAGCGCGGCCAAGGGCAGCATGGCGGATCTGTACTTCACGGCCTTGTCCAACCATTACGGCTTTTCTCTGGACGTACCGGTGCGCGAGCTGCCCAAAGAGGTGTTGGACCTGTTCCTATATGGAACCGGCAAGGAAAAGGTGAAGGTCGAGTACAGCCGTGAATTTGGCTCCGGCACGTTTTACAGCGAATTTGAGGGCATCGTGCCCAACATCGAGCGGCGCTACCGCGAGACCAGCAGCGATTGGGTGAAAGAGGAGCTGGAGGGCTACATGGCCATGGTCCCCTGCCCCGTTTGCAAAGGGGCACGCCTCAAGCCCGAAGTGTTGGCCGTCACGGTGGGCGGGCTGTCCATCGCACAGCTGAGCGATCTTTCCGTACGCGAATCGCGCGATTTCCTGCAAAATCTGGCGTTGACCGAGCGGCAGCAGATGATCGCCGGCCGCATTCTCAAAGAGATTCAGGAGCGGCTGGGCTTTCTGGTCGACGTGGGCCTGGATTATATCACGCTTTCCCGTACCGCGTACACGCTTTCGGGCGGTGAGGCGCAGCGCATCCGGCTGGCCACGCAGATCGGCTCGCACTTGACCGGTGTGCTGTACATCCTGGATGAACCCAGCATCGGGCTGCACCAGCGCGACAACGATAAGCTGCTCAAGACGCTGCAAAACCTGCGCGATCTGGGCAACACGCTGATCGTGGTCGAACACGACGAGGACACCATGCGCGCGGCGGACCAGATTGTGGACATTGGCCCCGGTGCGGGCGAGCACGGCGGCCATGTGGTGGCGCAGGGCACGGTGGAAGAGATCGAAGCGGTACCGCAATCCATCACCGGCCAATATCTGAGCGGCCAAAAACAGATCCCCGTCCCGGCCGTACGCCGTACGCCCAAAGGGTTTCTGACGGTCAGAGGCGCCGCGGAAAACAACCTCAAGCACATCGATGTCGAGGTACCGCTCGGCGTATTTTCGTGCGTGACCGGCGTGTCCGGCAGTGGCAAGAGCAGCTTTGTCAACGAGATCCTCTACAAGGCGCTGGCACGCGACCTCAACCGCGCACGCCATCGGCCTGGGCAGTACGACGCCATAGAGGGCATCGAACAGCTGGACAAGGTCATCGATATCGATCAGTCCCCGATCGGCCGCACGCCGCGCAGCAACCCGGCCACGTACACCGGCGTATTCGACCTGATTCGCGACGTATTCGCACAGACGCCCGACGCCAAGATGCGCGGCTACAAAAACGGCCGGTTCAGCTTCAACATCAAAGGAGGGCGCTGCGAGGCCTGCAAGGGCGACGGCATCGTGCGCAT
>DXZF01000250.1 GCA_019415425.1 Bacillota bacterium
TGTGTATAAGAGACAGCTATTGGATCGCATCGATCTGCAGGTGGAGATGGCGCCCGTGGCCTATGCCCACATCGCCGATACATCTGAAGAGGAGCGATCGGCAGACGTCAAACGGCGTGTGGACGCCGCCCGCAAGGTGCAGAACCGGCGATATCGCAACGATGGAATCCACTGCAATGCGCAATTGGACAACCGCCTGACCAAACGATACTGCGCGACAGACGACCAGGGGGATTTGATCCTGCAACACGCCTTCGCACAGATGGGATTGAGTGCGCGGGCCTATGGGCGCATTCTCAAGGTGGCGCGCACCATTGCCGATTTGGAAGGCAGCGAGTCGATACAAGCCCAGCACATTGCTGAGGCGGTGCAGTACCGCAGCCTGGATCGCAAGTATTGGGGGCGGGAACAATGAGCGAGCGCGAACGCGCATACATGGTATGGCTCAGCAGCATTGCAGGCATCGGCGCCAAGCGCATGCTGGACCTGTGCCGGGCCTACGGATCGGCGCAGAATGTATTTGAAAACGCCACCCGTGCCGGGCTGCTGCAGGTGCACAGCGTGGGAGAGCAGACCGCTTCGGCCCTGCTGCGCGCATGCGATCAGGCCCATGTGGAAGACGCCAACCGATTGCTGGAACAATTGGACATCACCGCATATCTCTTGGGCGAGCCCGGGTATCCGCAGTCGCTTTGCCATATTCCACAGCCACCGCCCATCCTCTTTGCCACTGGCGCGCGCACGCCTCAGCTGCCCAAGATGCTGGCCATGGTCGGCACGCGTAGGCCGACGCGCTATGGGCGCAAGTTGGCACACGACCTCGCCGCAGAACTGGCAAAAAACGGAGTGACCATCGTCTCGGGCATGGCGCGTGGGATCGACGCCTGTGCGCATCAGGGAGCCATCGATGCAGGTGGATGCACGGTGGCGGTGCTGGGCTGTGGGGTGGATGTGGTCTATCCCAAAGAACACCAGAGACTGTACGCGCATATCCGCGACAGCGGCGTCATCCTATCGGAATACTTTCCCACCACCGCGCCGTTGGCCGGCAATTTCCCGGCGCGCAACCGCATCATCAGCGGCATGAGCGAGGCGACCTTTGTCATCGAATCGCGCGAGCGCGGCGGGTCGCTCATCACCGCCAACTTTGCCATGGAAGAGGGAAAAGAGGTATTCGTATTGCCCGGCAATGTGGATTCGCCCGCATCGATGGGGACCAACCGCCTGATGCGCGACGGGGCCACACCGGTGCTGGAGGCGCAGGACCTCCTGGACGCCATGCGGTGGGAGACAACGTATGCCCCCAACGTGCAGTCGATGGAACAGGCGCCGGTGTTGGACCCCATGGAGCAGGCCGTGTACAATCTACTCGAGCAGGGGGATCTGCACTTCGATCAACTGGTAGAGCAAAGCGGGCAGGCCGTCAATGTGCTGGCCACGTGCTTGACATTGATGGAAATTCGCGGAATAATTAAGCAGTTACCCGGGCGCATCTATGCGTTGAACCGGCAAGCAAACACAATTGCTGGAGGTTAGCATTGGAACAGACGGACAAACAGACGCAATCTGTGGATACCGCCGCAGAGGAGAGCAAGCGCACATCGCGCGCAAAGAAGGCAACCAAGGCGAAAAGCCCGGCGACTTCGCGCACCAAAAAAACGGGAGAAACCGACGCGAAGGCAACGAAAAAGACGGCAGCCAAAACGCCCGCGGCCAGAAAAACCACAGCAAAGAAAGCGCAGGCAGAAGAGAAGACGACGAGCAAGCGCACGAGGAAAAACGTGCCGCAGGGCGGTACGCTGGTCATTGTGGAGTCGCCGGCAAAGGCGCATACCATTGAGAAATTCCTGGGCAAGGACTACCACGTGACGGCAAGCCAGGGCCATGTGCGCGATTTGCCCAAAAAGGAACTGGGCGTTGATGTGGACAACGGCTTTACGCCCAAATACGTCAACATGTCGGGCCGCGCCAGCGTGCTCAACGATATCAAGGCCATGGCCAAAGCGGCCGACCGCGTATTGCTTGCCACCGACCCGGACCGGGAAGGAGAGGCGATCAGCTGGCACCTGGCCCAGCTTTTGGGCATCGATGAGAACAGCCCGTGCCGCATTGAGTTCAACGAGATCACCTCGCGTGCGGTGAATGAGGCGCTGCAGCATCCGCGCGCGATCGACATGGGACGCGTCAATGCGCAGCAGTCGCGCCGTATTCTGGACCGCCTTGTAGGCTACAAAATCAGCCCGCTTTTGTGGAAAAAGATTCGCACGGGGTTGAGCGCCGGGCGCGTTCAGAGCGTGGCCGTGCGCATGATCTGTGATCGTGACAGGGAGATCGCTGCCTTTGTGCCCAAAGAGTATTGGTCCATCG
>DXZF01000251.1 GCA_019415425.1 Bacillota bacterium
GGTGCTCACCTCCTGCTTTGAAGGGTTTGCATCGGTATCCATCGACTACGGCATCATGGAAAAGGCGCAGGATATCTTCACCCTGCCCGGCAACTTTGGCTGGGATGACGTGGGCAGCTGGCTGTCGCTGGAGCGCATCAACCGCACCAATGAACTGGGCAATGTGATCCAGGGCGACGTGATTACGGTGGATACGCACAACTGCATTGTGTGCGGCAACAAAAAACTCATCGCTGCGGTGGGGCTGGAAGACCTTGTGGTGGTGGACACCGACGATGCCCTTTTGATCTGCACCAAGGATCACACGCAGGACGTGAAAAAGGTCATTGAAAACCTCAAAATCTGCAATCGGGACAACCTGATCTGACACATAAGGAGCACGAATATGAAACATGCATTGATCACCGGCATCACGGGCCAGGACGGCTCGTATCTGGCCGAATTGCTGCTCGAGCAGGGCTATGAGGTGTACGGCCTCATGCGCCGCAAGAGCGTGGTGGACTATGGCAATGTAGCGCACATCAAGGACAAGCTGCACTTCATCTATGCCGACATGACGGATCAGGTGAGCCTGATTCACGCCATGCAGGTTTCGCAGGCCGACGAGGTGTACAACCTGGCTGCGCAGTCGTTTGTGGCCACGAGCTGGGAGCAGCCCATCGCCACGGCTGAGATCGACGGCATTGGCGTGACCAATATGCTGGAGGCCATCCGCACCGTCAAACCGTCCTGCCGGTTCTACCAGGCCTCTACTTCCGAGATGTTCGGCCTGGTGCAGGCCATCCCGCAGAGCGAGACGACGCCGTTTTATCCCCGCAGCCCCTATGGCGTGGCCAAGCTGTACGGGCACTGGATCACCAAAAACTATCGCGAGAGCTACGGGCTGTTTGCGTGCTCGGGCATTCTGTTCAACCACGAATCCGAGCGCCGTGGCAAAGAGTTTGTCACGCGCAAAATCACCGACGCGGTCGCCCGCATCAAACTGGGCGTGCAGGAGTATCTGGAGCTGGGCAACATGGACGCCAAGCGCGACTGGGGCCACTCCAAAGACTATGTGCGCGCCATGTGGCTGATGCTGCAGCAGGAAAAGGCGGACGACTACGTCATCGCCACCAATGAAACGCGCACGGTGCGCGAATTTGTCGAAACCGCGTTCGGCCACGTGGGCATCACGGTGCAGTGGCAGGGGAGCGGTGTGGACGAGATCGGTCTGGATGCCGCCACCGGCAAGACCATTGTCAAGGTCAATCCGCAGTTCTTCCGCCCTGCCGAGGTGGACATCCTGCTGGGCGATGCCAGCAAGGCGGAAAAGGTGCTGGGCTGGAAACGCGAGATCTCCTTTGCACAGCTGGTGGAGCGCATGGTCAAACACGATCTGGCGCTGGTGGAAAAAGAGATCAAGACCGCGGCCCTTTCCTGAAAAAGGAATGAGACAGTTGAAAACATTGATCGTAGGCGCCGCAGGGTTTGTGGGCCATCATCTGATAGACCATTTGCAGGAGCAGGGCAAATGGTCTATCGCCGTTACAAAGATGCCGCACGAGACCATCCGGCGCAGTGGCATCCAGATAGACGACCTGGACATCCTGCAGCCGCAGCAGATCCAATCGTTGCTCAAACGCGTACAGCCCGATGTGCTGATTCACCTGGCCGCACAGAGCTC
>DXZF01000252.1 GCA_019415425.1 Bacillota bacterium
ATGGTATGATGTGCCGCCGCGCAGTGACGATGCGCCGGAAAAGCGCGTGGAGTTGCATGCGCACACCAAGATGAGCGGGCAGGACGGCGTGGCCAATGCCAAGGATTTGGTCATGACCGCCGCACGCTTTGGCCATCCCGCCATTGCCATCACCGATCACGGCGTCGTACAGGCATTCCCGGATGCGTACGGCGGCGTGGCGGCGGCCAAAAAGGCAGGGCACCCCATCAAGCTGATCTACGGGGTGGAAGCGTACCTGGCAGACGATACGCCCTATGAGGGCCCGGATGGCCCGATCGACGAGATCGTGGTATTTGACATCGAGACCACGGGGCTGGACAAGCGCGAGGATACGCTGATTGAAATCGGCGCGGTGCGGCTCAAAAACGGGGAAGCGGTGGATACGTTTTCCACCTTTGTCGATCCGCAACGCCCGATTCCGCCGCACATCGTGGAGTTGACGCACATCACAGACGACATGGTAGCAGGCGCGCCTTTGCTGGAAGAGGCGCTGCGCGCGTTTGCCGAGTTTGTGGGCGACGCGCCGTTGTGCGCACACAACGCCCGCTTTGACGTCTCATTTCTGCGCAACCTGGGGGAACCGCTCGGCTTGCCGTTTGCAAACGGCGTATTGGATTCCCTCACGCTGGCGCGCATGCTGCTGCCGCACAACGGGCGGCACGGCCTGGATGCGCTGTGCAAGCACTTTGGAATCAGCCTGATGAACCATCATCGCGCGGTAGACGATGCAGAGGCCACGGCCAAGGTGCTGTTGGCGCTGCTGGCCCTGGCCCCGCAAAGCCATACGCTGTGCGGCTTAAACGGCATTGGCAGCACGCGGATGCTGCCCAACTATCACGTGATTTTGCTGGCCACGGGCAAACCGGGGCTCAAAAACATCTATCGGATCGTCACGGAATCGCACCTGAAGCACTTTTACCGCCGGCCCGTCATTCCCAAGAGCAAATTGGCGCAGTGGCGCGACGGCATCCTCGTGGGCTCTGCGTGTGAACAGGGGGAAGTCTTTCGCGCCATCTTGCGCAAGGACGACTGGCAGCACGTGTGCGCACTGGGCGCATTCTACGACTATCTCGAGATACAGCCGCTACAGAACAACGCATTTCTGATCCGGGACGAGCGCGAGGCGCCGCACATCCAGAACATGGACGACGTGCAGGAACTCAATATGGAGATCGTGCGGCTGGCGGATTTCCTGCAAAAGCCGGTAGTCGCGACCTGCGATGTGCATTTTATCGAGCCGGAGGACGAGTACTATCGCCGCATCCTGATGACGGGGCAGGGCTTTAC
>DXZF01000253.1 GCA_019415425.1 Bacillota bacterium
AAGCTGGGGCGCATTGGGCTTTCGTCGATGATGAACCAGTTCTTCCGCATCTTCATCGCGCTGGCGCTGTGCGCGCTGGTGGTGCTGGGCCTGATGCAATGGATGCCCGCCGCCACCGGTTCGCTGGCGCTGCTGGGGCGCCTGGGCGTCACGGCGCTGGCCAGCCTGCTGGTGTACTTCATCGCATGCGCGTTTTTGCGCGTGCGCGCGGTGCACGACCTGCTGCGCATGGTGCTGTTCCGCAACAGGCGATAGCGGATGGTGCAATCGACACAAAGACGGCCGTAGAGGGGCGTTCCCTCTGCGGCCGTCTGCATACCGGGGGCGTGGCGGGCGGTCAATTGCGCGGCGGCTGGCGCTTGCGCAGGGCCAGCGTGATCAGGGCAAACGCGAGCAGCAGCACAAACAGATACAGCCGGAACGCCACGCGGTAGGAGCCGTAGACGTCCGCCATCAGCCCCGAGAGCAGCGGGCCGGCCGCGCCGCCGAGCAGGAAGAACAGGTTGACAAACCCGAAGATGGCCGCGTAATCTCTCTGGCCAAACAGCTCGCTGGACAGGTACGACGGCCCCATGCCCCCGATGGGGATGAACAGCCCGTACAGCGCGCAGAACAGGTACGCCACCGGCACCGTCTGCGCGTACAGCAGGCACACCAGGCTCAGCGAGAGCCCCAGCGCCACCACCCACAGGCCGCGCGCGGGGCCGAGCCTGTCCAGCATGGCGCCGATGAGCACGTTGCCCAAAAGGCTGCACAGCGAGAGAAGCGAGGAGATGTGCGCGGCCTGCCGCAGCGAATAGCCATAGCTTTGCAGCGCGGCCGGGATGTGCATCTGCACGCCTGCGCACACCGTGCCCAGCAGCGCCATCCCCGCGATAAACAGCCAGTAGGCCGCCGTCTTTTTGGCCTGTGCGTGCGTCCATCCAGTGGTGGGGGCGGGCGAGGCGTCCTGCGGCTGGCCAAACGGGCGCGCGCCCACCTCCTGCGGGCTGCGGCACACCACAAACAGGCTGAGCGGCACCGTGACGGCCATCACCAAAAGGCCCAGCAGAAAGTAGCAGCGCTGGTAGCCGTAGGAGACGATCAGGTGCGAGACGACGCGCATCATCCCAAAGCCGCCCACGCTGCCGCCCGCAAACACCAGGCCGGTGACCAGGCCCTTTTTCTCCGCAAACCAGTTGGTGACCATCATGGACACCGGCAGTTGCGTCACGCCGGTGACGCTCACGCCCATGAGCACCGCCAGCGCGTAGAATTGCCACAGCCTGCGGGCCAGGCCAAAGGCGAAAAAGCAGATGCTGGTGACGATGGCGCACACCGTCATCACCAGGCGCAGCGGCGCGCGCCCCAGCAGCCGGCCCATGTACGGCGAAGTGAGCGCGATGGAGAGCGCGGTGAGCGTATAGACCATCGAGAACTGGGCGGTGGTGAAGCCGTTTGCCTGGCACACCGGCGTCAAAAAGACCGCGTGCGCCACCAGCACCACCGCATACGGCAGCGCCATGTAGCAAAAACCCGCCACCGCGACATAGGTGCCGCGAAATGTAAGCCATGTCCGCACGGACAGCATCCTCCCCTCGTGGTGCGCAAAGCGATACGCTTAGCTTTGCGCAAGCGCGGGCAAAACATGCGGACAGCGCGGCGGCAAAGCGCGTGCGCCATAGGGGGATTCGGACAAAACGCGGCACAAAGATGGCGCTAATCCGGCGCTTTACGTGGACAGAAGCGGGCGCGCATGGTATCATGGTATCGCAAAAAAGTGTAGGTTTGGGGCGCGGCGCGGCCGCGGCCCTTTCGGAGGACTGAGGGCGCGAAGGGCATGAGGGAAGAGGAGATTTGCGTCTACGACAGGCGCGCCAAGGCGCAGGTACCGGTGCAGACCGCAGCGGCCAAATGGATGCGCACGCTGTACGACACCCGGCCGGGCAACCTTTTGCTGTGGGCGCTGATCAAGCGCAAGTGCGTTTCGGCGCTGTATGGCCGGTACTGCCGCACCAGGCGCAGCAAGCGCGCGGCGCAGCAGCTGATCGAGCAGTACGGGCTGGACATGTCGGAGTACCCGCCGTTTGAGACGTACCGCGATTTCTTCATCCGGCAAAAGCGCGAGGTGGCGTTCCCGCCGGGCGACGGGCTGGGCGCGGTGGCCGAGAGCTTTTTGACGGCGTGGGAGCACATCGACCCGGCACGGCTGTACCAGGTCAAGGACAGCACGTACAGCTGGCGCGCCTTTTGGGCGACGAGCAGACGGCGGCGGCGTACGAGGGAGGCACGCTGCTGCGCTTTCGCCTGGCGCCGCACCACTATCATCACCTGCACCTGTTTGACGAGGCCACGGTGACGCGCATGTACGACGTCAAAGGGGCGTATTATTCCGTGCACCCCATGGCCGCCGTGCGCGTTGCCGAGCTGTACTGCAAGAACAAGCGCCGGGTGGTGCACCTGCAGACCGCGCACTTTGGCCGCGTGGTGCTGGTGGAGGTGGGCGCGACGATGGTGGCGGGCATCCACAACCCGTTTGCCGTGGGCGACGTGGTGCACCGCGGGCAGGACGGCGGCTATTTCGAGCCGGGCGGCTCCATGCTGCTG
>DXZF01000254.1 GCA_019415425.1 Bacillota bacterium
TCTTACCAGTATACAATGGAGGTGAACACAGTGGACGGAGGCGATCCTAGATGTATCGTCGATGACGGGGGACCCGGTCGACATTCGATACGCATCACATTCCAGCTAGACGGCCGCTGTGCGCGCCGATTCCCCTTGTAAGGCCTGGTTGCAGACTGTCAGCGGGGCTCCGGATGGCTGTGTGATGCGTCTGTCGTCTCGTTCCCTTGTTGGCCCGAAGTGATTCGGGTGTTTTTTGCTATGGTCAAATGGCAAAACTGACAAGGAAGAGGTGGAAGAGTATGGATGAATTGGTCACCATGGAGCACCTGCTTTCGCTGATGCAACACAACCAGTGGGCACAGCTGAAAGCAACTTTGTGCCAGTACAACCCAGTGGATATTGCGCATTTGCTCAATGCGTTGGACAATGACAAGATGCTGCTGGCGTTTCGCATTCTGCCCAAGGATATTTCTGCCGATGTGTTTTCCTATATGGACAGCGATCAGCAGGCACATATCGTGGAGACGATCTCCAACCGCGAGATTCGCTCGCTGATGGATGAATTGTTTTTGGACGATGCGGTCGATTTCCTCGAGGAGGTACCCGCCAACGTCGTCACGCGCGTGCTGCAGAACACCGACGAGCAGACGCGCCAGATGATCAACCAATTTCTCAAGTACCCAGAGAACAGCGCAGGTTCGTTGATGACCATCGAGTTTGTGGCGTTTCGGGTCAACTGGACCGTCAAACAGTGCATGGAGCATCTCAAAAAGACGGCGCTGGACAAGGAGACGATCTACACCTGTTACGTCGTCAATCAGACGCGCAACCTGTTGGGGATCGTGGCGCTGCGCCAGCTGATCTTGGCAGATGACGACTGCCCGATTGCGGACCTGATGAACGAGCACGTCATCAGCGTGCAGACGCTGGACGACCAGGAAGTCGTGGCGGATATGGTGCGAAAGTACGACCTGATCGCCATGCCGGTGGTGGACACCGAAGAGCGGCTGGTCGGCATCATCACGGTGGACGATATCGTGGACGTCATCGAGGAGGAGAACACGGAGGACTTTGAAAAGATGGCCGCCATGTTGCCCTCGGACGACACGTACATGAAGACTTCGCCGTGGCAACTGGCCAAAAACCGCATTCCGTGGCTGTTGATTTTGATGATTTCCGCCACGTTTACCGGGATGATCATTCAGAATTACAATGAAATTCTCTCCTCCGTGGTCATTTTGGCGTCGTTTATCCCCATGCTGATGGACACGGGCGGAAACTGCGGTTCACAGACTTCGACCATGATTATCCGCGGCATGGCGCTCGGAGAGGTGGAATTTCGGGATATCTTTCGTGTACAATGGAAGGAGTTGCAGGTGAGCGTGATCGTGGGCGTGGTGCTCGCGGCGGTGAACTTCCTGCGGCTGATGGTGATTGAAAAGACGGGTGCGCTGCTCGCAGGGGTGGTGTGCGCCACGCTGTTCTGTACGGTGGTCATGGCCAAGTTCATCGGTTGCACGCTGCCCATGCTGGCAAAGAAGTGCAAGATGGATCCGGCCATCATGGCGAGCCCCATGATCACCACCATCGTGGACGCCTGTTCCCTGGCCATCTACTTTTTCTTTGCTACAACGTTCCTGGGCATTGCCTGATAGAGAAGGACGCAAGAGGGGGGCCGCTATGGCTGCATACATCGAATTGCGCGATGTGAAAAAGACCTACACCATGGGTGAAGTGCAGATTGAGGCGCTCAGCGGTGTCGATTTTAACGTGGAAAAGGGCGAATTTGTCGTGGTGGTCGGGCCCAGCGGTGCGGGCAAGAGCACGGTGCTGAATCTGCTGGGCGGGATGGATACGCCCACCAGCGGGCAGATCCTTGTGGACGGCAAGCAGATCAGCAACTTCAATACCAAAGAGCTGACCATGTACCGGCGGCACGATGTGGGGTTCGTCTTTCAGTTTTACAACCTCGTACAGAATCTGACGGCGCTGGAAAACGTGGAGCTGGCCACGCAGATCTGCCCCCATCCGTTTGAACCCCGCGAAGTGCTCGAACAGGTGGGCCTTGAGGACCGCATGAAAAATTTTCCCGCCCAGCTCTCGGGCGGCGAACAACAGCGCGTGGCCATCGCCCGGGCGCTGGCCAAGAATCCCAAGCTGCTGTTGTGCGATGAACCGACCGGCGCGCTGGACTCGGCCACCGGGCGCAACATCATGGGCCTGCTGCAGCGCACGTGCAAGCAGTGGGAGATGACGGTGATCGTCATTACGCACAACCAGAGCATCGTGCCGATGGGCGATCGCGTGATCCGCATCAAGAACGGCCGTGTGGAGAGCATGGAATGCAATGCGCATCCGCTGCCCAGTGAGGAGCTGGAATGGTGATGCACAAGCGCGCGCTCTACAAGGATACCCTGCGGGAGATCCGCCATACCATGGGACGGTTTTTGTCCATCATGTGCATCGCTGCGCTGGGCACTTCGTTCTATGCGGGCATCCAGTCTACCGCCCCGGATCTGCGCAAGACGGGCGACGTGTACCTGGATGAGACCAATACCATGGATATCCAGCTGCTCTCCACCGTGGGGTTTGAACAGGAAGACCTCGACGCCATCCAGCAGACCGATGGCGTTTTGGCTATCTCGCCGACGCACAGCATCGACGTTTTGGCGGACATGGGCGAGGAAAACGTCGTGATGAAGGTCATGGCGTTGCCACAATCGTACCAGGGGCAGACGCCCATGAACCAGATTGTGCTGGTGGAGGGCCGCATGCCCGAAAACGACAACGAGTGCGTGCTGGAGGACGCGCATTTTCCCGAGATCCAGCTCGGGGATACCATCCCGCTCACCTCCGGGACCGATGATCCGCTCTCCGATTCGCTGCACGCCGACGAGGTGACGGTGGTCGGCCGCGTGCAGTCGCCGCTGTACATGGCGCTGCAGCGTGGCACCAGTACGCTGGGCAGCGGCACGGTGCACGGATACATGCTGGTGCCCGATGCGCTGTTCAATCTCGAGGTATACACCAATGTATACGTCACCGTAGAGGGCGCCAGGGAGATGGACCCGTTTACGGCGGAGTACGATGCGCTGATCGATCCGCTGGTGGATACGCTGGAAGCGCTGGGCGAATCGCGCAGCGAAACGTGGTACGCACAGACCGTGCAGGAAGCCAACGATGCGCTGGCCGAACAGCAGCAGGCGTATGACGACGCGGTGAAAGAGGCCAACCGCCAATTCGACAGCGCGCAACGGCAGATCGACGATGGCCTGGCCCAGATTGTGAGCGGCCGTCAGGCGCTCGACGACGCGCAGGCGGAGTTGGACGCGCAAAGGCAGGCGGCGCAGGCGCAGCTTGCCCAGGCGGAACAGCAGCTGCAGCAGGGAGAGGCGGCCTATGCGCAGGCGCAGGCAGAGTACGAGGCCATCGCTTCCCAGTTGCCGCCGGAACAGGCGGAGCAGTTGCGTGCGCAACTGGAGGAACAGCGCCAGACGCTGGAGGCGTCAAGGGCACAATTCGAAGCCCAGAAAGCGCAGACCGAGAGCCGGCTCGCTGCGGGGCAGGCGCAGATCGATCAGACGCGCAGTACCCTGCAAGACAGTGAGCAGGAACTCAGCGACGCGCAAAAGACGCTCGACCAGTCCAAACGGGATGCGCAGGCGGAATTTGATGAGGCCGAACAGCAACTCCAAGACGCCAGGGCGGAGATTGCAGACATTCCACATCCGCAATGGTATGTGCTGGATCTGGATATGAACGAGGGGTTTGTGGAGTACACGCAGACGGCGGACCGCATGGAGGCGATCGGCCGCGTGTTTCCGGCGTTCTTCTTCCTCATTGCAGCGCTGGTGTGCCTGACCACCATGACGCGCATGGTGGATGAACAGCGTGGCAACATGGGCACGCTCAAGGCACTGGGGTATCATCGCAGAGACATTGCGATGAAATATCTGCTGTACGCGCTTTCGGCCAGCGTCGTGGGCGGCGTGGTGGGCGTACTGATCGGCTTGCAGCTGTTCCCGCGCGTGATCTTCAATGCCTACGGCATTCTGTTCAGCATGCCGGGGCCGGTGATCATCTTCCATACCGCAAATGCGGTCATCTCCATCGTATTGGCGGTGGGTGTGACGGTGCTGGCCACCCTTGCGGCCTGCTATTCACAGCTGCACGATACGCCGGCGACGCTCATGCGTCCCTTTGCCCCCAAGGCCGGGAAACTGATTCTGCTCGAGCGCATCGGCTGGCTGTGGAAGCGACTGAACTTTTCCAGCAAGGTGACGGCGCGCAACCTGTTCCGCTACAAGAAACGGCTGTTTATGACGCTGATCGGTGTGGCAGGGTCCACGGCGCTGTTGCTCACAGGGTATGGAATCAAGGACAGCATCAATATCCTGACGGATTTGCAGTATGGAAATCTATATCATTACCAGGTGAGCGTGGGCACGGAAAGCGACCTTGCCCAGGAGGAATTTGACGCCGTGCAGCAACAGGTGCAGGCATGCGACGGCGTAGAGCAGGCGGTGCCGCTGTACAGCAAGAGCATGGATTTCACCAAGGAAGGGGAAGAGCGGGTGCAATCCGCCACGCTGTCCATCTTCGCCGACGACGAGACGCTATCCTCCATCATCACATTGCGCACCCGCCGCGGGCACGATCCCATTGAACTGCAGCAGCAGGGCGCTGTGATCACGGAAAAACTTGCCAAACAGCTGGATGTAGAGGTGGGCGATACCATTGTGCTGCGCGACGGCACGCAGCGCATCCCCTTTACGGTGACGGGCATTACGGAACACTACCTGATGCACTATGTATACGTCAGCCAGTCGGCGTATGAGCAGGCCGCGGGCACATTGCCGGCCGACAACGCCCTGTATCTGGTCACCAACGGCCAGGTGGACGAGGAGACGCTGTGCAACGAGGTGTTGCAGGTGGAAAACATCACCCAGGTAACGCCGGTTTCCGAGACCGCCAAGATGCTGGATCGCACCATTTCCAGCATGGACAGCGTGATCTGGGTGCTGATCGTCTCAGCCGGAGCACTGGCCTTTGTGGTCATGTACAATCTGACCAATATCAACATCGGCGAGCGCACGCGGGAGATCGCCACGCTCAAGGTGCTGGGCTTTACGCGGCGGGAAGTGGCTGCGTATGTATTCCGCGAAAATGTGCTGCTCACGCTGCTGGGCATTCTGGTGGGCTTTGTGCTGGGCATTGGGCTGCACCGATTTGTCATGGCGACGGTGGAGGTGGACATGATGATGTTTGGCCGTGAGATCAAGGCGGCCAGCTATCTGATCGCATCGGCCATGACGTTTGCCTTTGCCATGCTGGTCAACCTGGCCATGCTGCCAAAACTCAAGAAGATCGATATGGTGGAGTCGCTCAAAACCGTAGAATAGCGAGAAGGCCGCATGCGCGGCCTTCTTTGATGCAAAAGGAGGGGCACGGACAAAGATGCATACGGTGCTGGTCACGGGCGGGGCCGGTTTTATCGGGTCGCACTTCCTGCACGTGTTGCAGCAGTGCGACGAGGTGACGCGCTATATCAACTGCGATGCGTTGACGTACGCAGGGCGTCGGGAGCGCGTTGCCGCGTTGGAAACGGACCCCCGCTATCGGTTTGTACAGGCAGATGTGTGCGATCTGCAGGCGATGCAATCCCTCTTTGCGCGATATGATATCGATATGGTGGTGCACTTTGCGGCGCAGAGCCATGTCGACCGGTCCATCGCCGATCCACAGGCGTTTGTGCGCACCAATGTGATGGGAACGGCCACTTTGCTGGAGGCGACCCGACGCGCGTGGGCAGAGGGGCCGCATGGGTATCGGCAGGGCGTGCGGTTTTTGCATATCTCCACCGACGAGGTCTACGGCAGCCTGCAGACGGGGCGGTTCACAGAGAACAGCCCGCTGGCGCCCAGGAACCCGTATGCAGCCAGCAAGGCGAGCGCGGAACTGTGGGTGCAGGCCTATCATACCACTTACGGTCTGCCGACGCTGATCGCGCGTTGCTGCAACCAATTCGGTTCGCACCAACATCCGGAAAAGTTCATTCCGCACATGGTTGCGTGCGCGATGGCAAACAGGCCGTTGCCGGTCTACGGCGACGGCTTGCAGGTGCGCGAATGGATGGCGGTGGACGAAGGGTGCCGGGCATTGCAGACGTTGCTTGCGCGCGGGGCGCTGGGGGAAGTTTACAACGTCGGTTCAGGATGCGAGCGCACCAATCTGTGGATGGCGGAACAGATTGTGGATTTTTTACACCAAACGTGGGATGCGTCCATTGACCGCGACTGGATCGCGCATGTGAAAGACCGCGCCGGGCACGACCGTCGCTATGCGGTGGATACGTCCAAAATACAGGCGTTGGGCTGGCGGCCGTCCATGGATGCATCGGCCTTTTTGCAGGCGTTGCAGCAGACCGTACAATGGTACGTGGCGCATCCCAAAGCGCTGGAATACTGAAAGCGCAGCAATGGCCCGTCAATGCACGGGGCGGTTTGGTGCCGTTCGTTTTCGGTATGTGCGATAAGCACGCGTACAGGAGGAAAAGGCCCTGTGCAGCGGGCGTAGAAAAAGGCAGTGGGAAGCACAGAGGCTTCCCACTGCCTTTTGGGTATCGCCTTATTTGATGGCCAGTTTGTAGATCTCCACGATGTCTTCTTTGGACAACTTCTTGAAGTTGCCGAGCAGACCGCCCTTGAGCGCCGCAGCCTGCTCCGCCATGTGCTCGATCTTGTCGGTCGGCAAGTTGGCTTCGGCAAAGCTGGTAGGCATGTTGAGCGACTTGAAGAACGCCTCGGTGCGGTTGATGCCCTCGATCGCCGTGCGCTCCGGATCCGCGGGATCGTACTCCACGCCGAACACTTCGGTCGCATAGCGGACAAAGCGCGGGATGTCCTGTTTGTACACGTAGCGCATCCACGCCGGCGTCATGATGGACAGCGTCGCGCCGTGCGCCGTGTCGTACAGCGCGCTGATCTCGTGGCCCATGCCGTGGCTGGACCAATCCTGCACGCGGCCCACACCCATGGTGTCGTTGTGGGCGATGGTGCCGATCCACATGATCTCAGCGCGGTTCTCGTAGTTGGTGGGATCCGCCAGCACTTTAGGACCAAAGTTGAGCAGGGCGCGCATGGTCGCCTCGCACAGGTAATCCATGGAGCCGATGCGCGTTTCGGGCACAAAGTAGCGCTCCACGATGTGGACGTACATATCCGTCACGCCGCAAGCAGTCAGGTACGGCGGCAACGTATAGGTCAATTCCGGGTTCATGATGGTCAGCGAAGAACGGACAAACGGCGCGCCACAGGAGTTCTTGATCAAGAGCTCTTCATTGGTGATGACCGAGCCCTTGCTGGACTCGCTGCCGGTAGCGGGATAGGTGAGGATGACGGCCAGCGGCATGGCTTCGGTCGGCACGGCTTTGCCGCTGTACAGATCCCACACGTCGCCATCGTACTTCATGCCAAACGCGATGGCTTTGGTGGAGTCGATGGTGCTGCCGCCGCCGATGGCGAGCAGGAAGTCGACGTTTTCCTTTTTGCACAGCGCAATGCCCTCCCGCACCAGCGATACGCGCGGGTTGGGCTGAACGCCGCCCAGCTCCACGACCTTGAGGCCTGCATCGGTCAGGTATTTTTTGACGTTTTCCAGCAATCCGGTGTCGTAGAGGAACTTGCCGCTGTCATGATGCACCAGCACGGTGTGCGCGCCCAGCTTTTTGAGCTCCTCACCGATGCACTTTTCGCTGTCTTTACCGAAAATAAAATCGGTGTACAGGCACTGTCTGAAATCTTGCAACATACGCGTTCATCCTTTCGTTGGAGTTCGCCCGAACTACACATGCCAGAGACCCGATGGATACAAAAAAAGCAAGACCCATGCCCTGCTTTTGGACGCGAAAAGAAGCAGCAAACGCCCCATGGCGAATCTGCTGGCCTCGTCCCTTTCCAAATGCGGGAGGCATGGACGTTTCCCTCCATACCCATTGGTTGCCTCGCATAGCACAAACCCTTTAGCGAGCACAACTCGGAACGAACGCAGCGCGTTGGCTGCGTCTCCAAAATGATTTTGATAGCTTAAATATATACAAAATGCATGAAATGTCAAACATTGTATATGTTCTATATATGTCGAATTACAAAGCAAAACACAGTAAATGGAATGATTTCATATTGAAAACAGAATCGGACGATCATTGCAAAGACAGCGAATGCGCCAGCGCATCGGCAAGCGTGGCCGTCTCCTGCGGAGCGGGCCCCTCATAGCAAAAGCGCGGGCGGGTGACGCCATCGCGCGTAACTTGTTCTGTGAACATGGCAAGCGGGCGGACCCACAGGCCGTGCGCACCATACAGCGCCTGGTACAACACCAACGGCTCCTGCGTTTCGCTGTGCTGCACCACGCCCCACACGCGGTAGAGATTGCCCTTGAAATGCCGGTAAAGGCCGGGCTGCAAAGTAGACATATGGCATACTCCCTTGTGTACAGATGGATAAAAAAACACCCATGAAGAGCCTGGAACGCTACCCCACAGGTGAATTCTCACTTATCGATTGGTTAGATTTTAGCATTGTGTGGGGGGAACGTCAAGGGGATTGTGTCAGAAATTTGCTGTTTTTGTTGCAATTCGGAAAAGTGTGGGGATAAGGGTGGCCAAACAGAGGCGCCGGAACTGTCCCATCGACCGCACAGAGGCGCCCAGAGCAACGCGTGCGCATCGGACCGGGCGCATCACTATCGCCAAAGGGCGAAAGCGATCGGGCGGAAAACGGGGACGCAGTCCTTGAAAAAGGCATGCGTTTGTTGTATAAATGAAGAGAAACCCATGGAAACGGAGGAACGGACGCATGCAACATATGCAAACCATTGCCAAAGCAAATATCAAGAGGGGTGCACATACCGGCTGCGGCGAGTGCCAGACCAGCTGCCAGAGCGCTTGCAAGACCTCGTGCACGGTGGCGAACCAGTCCTGTCAGAGAGAGGGCAAGGTGTTCGTCAAAGGACCCAAGGTGAAAGAGATCTGATGGTACATGCGTTCACATGCGCCGGGCTGCACCTGGCGCTGGATGCGGGCAGCGGTGCGCTGCATCAACTGGACGACCTTGCGTACGAGGTCGTCCAGTTGTTTGCCGACCATTCGGAAGAAGAAATCGTACGGCTGCTGCCACAGTTTGACGAGCGGGAAGTGCGCGACTGCATCGGGCAGATGCAGCAGGCGCGCGAGGCGGGCGAGTTGTTCACGCCCATGGAGGAGGAAGCGCCGATCTCAGACGACGGCATTGTCAAGGCGCTTTGCCTGCACGTGGCGCACGACTGCAACCTGCGTTGCGGCTACTGCTTTGCCTCCACCGGCGCGTTCGAGAGCACGCGCTGCCTGATGCCGCTGGAGGTGGGCAAGCGCGCGCTGGATTTTCTGATCGCACGCAGTGGGCAGCGCAAACACCTGGAGGTAGACTTCTTTGGCGGCGAGCCGATGATGAACTTCGAGGTGGTCAAACAGCTGGTGGCCTACGGGCGCGAGCTGGAGCGCGCGCACGGCAAGGTGATTCGCTTTACCATCACCACCAACTGCTACGAACTGCCCGAGGATGCTGAGGCGTTCTGCAACCGCGAGATGTACAATATCGTGCTCTCGTTGGATGGGCGCCAACAGGTGCACGACGCGGTGCGCCCGGTTGCGGGCGGCGGCGGGTCGTATGCGCGCGCGATGCAGAACGCGCAGCGCATTGTGCGCAACCGCCATGGGCGCGATTACTACGCGCGCGGCACGTTTACAGCGCGCAATCTGGACTTTGCCAGCGATGCGGAGGCGCTTTGGGACGCGGGGTTTGCCTCCATCTCCATCGAGCCGGTGGTGCTGCCCGATACGCACCCGTTGGCACTGCACCCAAGCGATTTGCCCGCCATCTTCTCTGAGTACGATCGACTGTTGCAGATGGTGCGCGAGCGCGAAAAGGCGGGGAAATACCACGACTTTTTCCACTTCATGGTGGATTTATCGGGCGGGCCGTGTCTGCGCAAACGGCTTTCGGGTTGCGGCTGCGGGCGCGAGTACCTGGCCGTGACGCCGGACGGCACGCTGTACCCGTGCCACCAGTTTGTCGGGCGCGATGGCTATGCGTTGGGCAACGTGTTTGACGGCGTGTTGAATGAGGACATTCGCGCGCAATTTGCCGACAACCACGTGGGCAAAAAAGAGGCGTGCCGCACGTGCTGGGCGCAGTACCTGTGTGCAGGAGGATGCGCCGCCAACGCGCAGGCGTACAGCGGCAACCTGCTCACACCCAATCCCATGGAGTGTGAACTGCTGCGCAAGCGCACCGAGTGCGCGCTGGCGCTCATCGCCCTGCGCGCGCAGGACGAGCAGGCGCAGTAACAGGCAAACGGGAGAGGGGACGGCGTCGCCATCCCCTCTTTCTATATAGAGACGGAAGGGAACGCCGCGATGGAAGAGTGCATTGAAGTCATCGATTCGCACGGGCACGTGGTAGACGTGTTGCCGCGCACGCAGGTGCATGCGCGGGGGCTGCGGCACCGCGTGGTGCACGTGTGGGCGTATACGTGGCAAAATGAGACGTGCTGGGTATACCTGCAACGGCGCTCGTTTGAAAAGCAGCAGGCGCCGGGGCTGTACGACTGGACGGCAACCGGGCATGTGGATCCGGGCGAATCCATGCGGGCGGCTGCTGCACGCGAGTGCCGCGAGGAGGTGGGGCTTTCCCTGGCCCCAGAGGCGCTCGTCTTTACAGGCGTGCAGCACTTGTGCGCGAAGACGCCACACGGCATAGACGATGAGGAGTGTCACGTCTTTATCGCGCAGGTGGATACGCCGGTTTTTGCGCCGGGGGAAGAGGTCATCGCCATGAAAAAGGTGCCGCTTTGCCAGCTGCAGCAGATGGCGTGCGGGCAGCGCACGACGCTGGAACTGCACGACCTGCAGGGGAGTGGGCGCATCTGTGTGGACCGCGCGCAATTGAGCGGCTTTTGCGAAGCGTACGTGCGCGCGACGTGCGCGGCGATCCTCTCACAAAGGCGGGCGTAGGGCGCTATTCCCGTTCACGCACTGTGACGTGCACTGTGTCGCCGGGCTGTTTGCCCATGCGCGCGCGAATGTCCTTGCGCACGCCCAGAATGTGCTGCGGCGTGCCCATACGCGTCAGGATGCCCTCATAGGGAATGCCGTCAAAGGTGGCGGAGACCTTGACGCGGCGCTTTTGGAACAGCGCGTGCACGTCGTAAGGGAAGATGACATATGCGCCGTCGATTCCCTCCACCTTGTGGAGAACGGCGTCAAAGGCATAGGTGTGTGCGTTCATGCAGAATTCCTCCTCGCAAGTGTCTTTCCCAAGGATGCCCCTGCCCCCTGCAAACCATGTGTTGGAGCGCCAAGTGCACAGCCTGCTTGCAAACGCGGGAACATGGACGCGGTGGCCGGCAACGAGCGCATCTTTCACAAACGGGTTCAAACGCAATCGCGCACAGGCGCATGGGGATGGCCGAGCGCCCGGCAAACCGTCGCCCGTTTGACGGCCGTATGGGCGGTGTGGCACACAGTATGCCCCCTGCTTTTTTCAATTGGAAACGTATTGGATCACGCGATAAGGAGGGATCCCGATGCGCCATAGCGTCATTCGATCTGTTGTGCTTCTGATGTGGGCGGCGCTGTGCGTGCTGTTCATTGGATGTGCAAAGGGGACGGACCACCTGGAGCAGACCCAGGGGGCAGAGAGCAACCCACCCGTTACCTCCCCCAGTGCGGAGCCGCAAACGACAGCTGAAACGCAGCCGGTGACCGTAGAGGCGGATTGGACGCAAGCTTTTGACGGTTTGCAGGGAACGGCCGTGCTCTTTGACCCCGCGGCAAACCGCTATGAGATTTACAACGAGCAGATGGCCGACCGCAGGCGTTCGCCGTGTTCCACCTTTAAAATTATCGCCGCGCTGACCGGCCTGGAGAGCGGGGTGATTGACCCCGATCACTCGGTGCGCCCCTGGAGCGGAGAGGTGTTTTGGAACGAGGACTGGAATCGGGATATCGATTTTACAGACGCCTTTCAGACCTCCTGCGTATGGTATTTCAGACAGGTGATCGATGAGATTGGAAAAGAGCGCATGCAACAGGCGCTTGAGACGCTTCAATACGGAAACTGTGACATCTCGGATTGGGAGGGGCGCCTCAATACAAATAACGACAACCGGGCGCTGACCGGGTTTTGGATTGAATCCTCTTTGCAGATCTCTCCCAAAGAGCAGGTGCAGGTGCTCGAACGCATATTTGGGCAGAACGCGGCCTACTCCAAACAGGCACAGGACGCCTTGAAACAGGTGATGTGCGTTTCCACACACCAGGTGCAGGGAATCGAAATCTACGGCAAGACGGGCATGGGCAAAGCCGATGGCGTCACGGTGGATGCGTGGTTTACAGGCTTTGCAGATGCCGCACAGGGCCGGGTGTACTTTTGCGTCTACCTGGGTCAGACGCCCGACAGGAACGTATCGAGCACAAGGGCCAGGGAGATTGTGCTCGAGATTTTGGACGAATTTTTCGCATCATAACGATAGATGCAACCGGTTCCCGCGCTGTATGCCAACCCACATCGCAATGGCTTGATCGCAAAAAAGCGCGCCCTGCAGCCGATTTTCGGTCGGCCGCAAGGCGCGCCTTTGCATCGATGACGGAATCCGGTGCCAACGGCAACGCCGCAACTCACCGGTTGGGATATTTGGCCGCAAGGATGGCCTGCAGATGCGAAAGATTGATGAACTGCGCACTGGCCGGCACGGCGGGATGGTACTGTAAAAAGTCGATGGCGGGCTGATCTGGATCGCCCAACGAAGAGACGGTCAGATCTGCGCCGGTAAAGTCCTCCTGCGCCGAATAGTGGCTGACGGTGATCAGGCACGAGAGGCCCGCCTCTTTGGCCGCGACGAGGCCGTTGTGGCTGTCCTCGATCACAAAGCACTCCTCCGGCCCGACCTGCAAACGCTGCTGTGCGAGCAGGTAGATGTCGGGCGCCGGCTTTTTCTTGGGCACGATATCGCCGGCGAGCACCTCGTCAAACCAGCTCGTGCGCTCGGGACCCAAAATGGCATTCATCAGCGCGCGCACGCTCTTTTCGTTGGAGGTGGTGCAGATACACAGTTTGACGCCGTTTGCGTGCGCCTGATCGATCAGGCGGTTGATGCCGGGGCGCACCGGCAATCCGCCGCCGGCGCTCAGCTCGCCAAAGCGGCGCGTCTTATCCTGGTGAAGCGCCACAATGCATTCATCGAGATCGGCGCCTTGTGGCAGCTCTTCGGGATGTTGCGTAAAGTAGTGGCGCATGCGCTCTTTGCCACCGGAGATGCGCACCAGCTCCCCATACGTGGCGTCGTCCCAACGCGTGGGCAAACCGGCAGCTTCAAACGCCGCATTGAACGTCACGCGATGGCCGTCGCGTTCGGTTTCGGCCAGTACGCCGTCGCAGTCAAAGATCAGGGCACGAAGTTCGGACATATGGATGACTTCCTTTCAGGACGCGGCGCGTCCGTACGATATCGTTTCTGCCTGTATCCTAACACGATTTGGCCGGAAAAAAAGCCGGCGCGCCGCGCCCAACACGAAATGAAAGGGATTGGCCGGGCCATCCACTGTTCACGGGCGCTTGCATCCGCTATAATACAGACGATAGACCGAACCGATCAAACACAGAGAGCGGAGGAATGGCGATGGCGATGCATGCAGTGCAGAAAATTCTGGCCAGAGCGGCGGGCAAGGCGCAGGTGACGCCTGGGGAGATCGTATCCGGCAAGGTGGATTTGGGCGAGGTCAACGACCTGTACCTGCAGACCATTTACAGCTTTTACGAGATGGGCGGGCAAAAGGTCTTTGACCGCGACAAGATCACCTTTGTCTTTGACCACTACGCGCCGGCGCCCACCATCAATTCGGCACAGATTCACAAGGAGATGCGCGCGTTTGTGCGCGAGCAGCAACTGACGCACCACTTTGATATCGATATGGGCGTGTGCCATCAGGTGATGCCGGAGGCGGGCCTGGTCGTGCCCGGCATGGTGCTGGTGGCCACCGATTCGCACACCACTACGCACGGCGCGTTTGGCGCGTTTGGCACCGGCGTGGGCGCGACGGATATGGCCAGCATCATGATTGCGGGCGAGCTGTGGTTCCGCGTGCCCGAAGTGATTCGCGTGCGCCTGGAGGGGGATCCCGGACCGCGTGTGCTGCCCAAGGATGTGGTGCTGCACGTACTGGGCCACATCAAAGCCGATGGCGCAGTGTACAAGGCCGTGGAGTTTTCGGGCAGCTATGTGGAGGCGCTGGATGTGCCGGGGCGCATGGTCATCTGCAACATGGCGGTGGAGATGGGCGCCAAGACCGCGTATATGCAGCCCAACCAGGCGGTGTTGGATTACGTGGATGCGCGTACGCATACGCCGTATGAGGTGATACAGACCGATCCGGGATTTGTCTACCAGCAGGAATACGTCTTTGAGCTGGAGCACCTCTCGCCGCAGATCTCCATGCCGCACAGCGTGGACAACGTTGCCCCCATCGAACAGGTGGAGAAGGTGCAGTTTGACCAGGGATTTATCGGCGCCTGTACGGGCGGGCGGTTTGAGGACATCTATGCCGCGTACGAGATCTTAAACGGCAAACACATCGCGCCGTTGACGCGCCTTGTGATCATCCCGGCCTCGCGCGAGGTGATGCTCCGCTGTGCTGAGAGCGGCGTCATGCGTGCACTGACCGAAGCCGGCGCGACGTTCTGTGCGCCGGGCTGTGGGCCGTGCCTGGGCGTGCATGAAGGGCTGCTGGCGCCCGGGGAACGCTGTATCACCGCCAGCAACCGCAACTTCCCGGGCCGCATGGGCAGCAACCAGGCTGAAATCTATCTGGCCAGCCCTGCTACGGTAGCGGCCAGTATGTTGACGGGCGAATTGACCGATCCGCGTACGGTATAAGGAAGGAAAAGAGCCATCATGCAAAACGTAATCAAACACACTGCATTTGTACTGGGAGACAATATCGATACCGATCAGATCTATCCCGGACGGTATCTGGATCTGGTCAAGCCCGACGAGGTGGGCGCGCACTGCCTTGAGGGCGTGGATGAGACGATTGCCAAGCGCTTTCAAAAGGGCGATATTGTGGTAGCAGGGCGCAACTTTGGATGCGGCAGCAGCCGCGAGCACGCGCCGATCGCGCTGATCAACATGGGCGCATCGGTGGTGGTGGCACAGAGCTTTGCGCGCATCTTCTACCGCAACGCCATCAACCTGGGGTTGCCGCTTCTGGTGTGTGAACAGGCGGCACAGGTGATACGAGATGGCGAAACCATCACCGTGGACATTGAAAATGGCACGGTGACCACGCAGAGCGGGCAGGTGCTCAAGGGCGAACCCATTGGGGAACATGCCATGCACATGCTGCGCGCCGGCGGCATCAAGCCGCTGTTCCGCCAGCGTGCGGGGTTGGAATCATAGGCCGCACAGGGATGTAGAAGAGAGCAGAACACAGTGAGCGAACAGAAAAAGAAATTGTATAAGGACGTGGCCAATAAGAAAGTCGCGGGCGTATGTGCGGGCCTGGCGGCGTACTTCGATATAGACGTCACACTGGTGCGCCTGGCGTGGATCTTCTTTGGCTGCCTGGCAGGTTCCGGCCTGCTCGCGTACATTCTGGCCGCCTGGGTCATGCCGGAAATGCCGTGAATGCAAGCGAAAAGCGATGAAAAAAAGAGGCAGATTTGCCTCTTTTTTGCTTTTAAATTGGAAAAATTTTCCAATTCAAATAAAGGAAAAACTGGATGAAAGTGCGGGGTTGCAAAGCATATATCCATCCCCTACAATAGGGCTCGTCAGAGGCCGGCGGACTCGGCGGCGTACTGACAGATCTGGTCAACTGCCCGTGTGACCAACTGGGACAGCGGCTGGTCGGTATAGCCGGCGATGCGCACCCGCGACTGCGGCATGGGCAGAAGCACTTTGAGCGCAGTGCTGCTGCCGATGCTTTCGGCCATGCGCGGGGTCAGTTCGCCCAGCATGGCATTGGCCAGCACGATGCCGATGGGTCCGGTGATGACATCACAGCGCGGCGCCGTCACAAAGATGGCATTTTCGCCTGTGGCGGCTTCCTGTGCCCCGGCGCGAATCATGGCAGAGGTGGCCATTGCGTTGGTCCCCAGCGCTACGATGCGATGCTCCGGCAATCTGGACCGAAGCTCCGTCACCAGTGCGCGGCCGACCCCCCCACCCTGTCCGTCGATGACACCGATATACATTCCACACGCCCCCGTTTCCCGTCGTACGTAGAATTCAGTATAACAGAAAACCGGGGCGAAATCGATCCAAAACGACAAGGAGAGAGATGAAAAATTGTACGCTTTGTGTTAGAGTGTGATAGGGCGTTGAAAATTTTGTCAATCGATACGAAGTCGCAGGCGGAATGCAATCCATACTTGACGAAATATTACGCAAATGTTACGATTTATGAACGAAAGATTGATGATAGACGTGTGGACGAAGAGAGTCAACGGAAGATACAAGGAGGAGAAGATGAACATTTACGCGATGAAACGACGCATACGGGCAGGAATTTTGGCAGGCCTGATGCTCTTTTCCGCTTGCGTTCCCTTGCTGACGCCGTCTGCGATTACGCATGCGGCCAGCGCATATAGCACAGTGCGCGTACTGCTCTCCACAGGCAGTGCCAAATCCATGGAGATCGAAGTGGAGGGACAATACAACCTCTCTGCACGCAACAATGCGGGCATCCGGCCCGGCACGTACACCATCTCAGTGGAAAGCGGGCAGCTGCGCATGGTGGGCAATGGCATCAATGAATTGATGGGCACCACCCTGACGCTGGTGCGCACGAGCAGCAGCGGCGATAAGGGCATTGCGCTCAACAATGCCAAATACGGCGTCTGCACCTATTGGGGCGATCTGACGTTCAATGTCAGCGGTTCCACGCTGCAGGTGATCAACAAGGTGCCCGTCGAACAGTACCTGTACGGCGTGGTGGGATATGAGATGAGCAACTCCTTCCCGATTGAGGCGCTCAAGGCACAGGCTGTCTCCGCGCGTGGCTATGCGCTGCGGGCCATAGATAGCAGCGAGCCCAACTATGAGATTGGCGATACCTCCAGGCACCAGGTGTACCACGGATATCCGTCGGGTATGTCGTATGTCAAACAGGCCGTCGATGAGACCAGGGGCCAGGTGCTGACCTACAACGGCAAGCTGATCGAGACCTTCTATTCGGCCAGCAACGGTGGACAGACCGAGCTGCCCGGCAACCAGTGGGGCGGCGGCGAGGCGAAGAATGCGGCGTACCCGTATCTGTCGCAAAAGGACGATCCGTACGATTTGGAAAATCGTTCCAGCCGCGAAGAGAAGGTGCTGGTCTTGCAACAGATTCAGGGTTCGAGCGAGGACGTGTCCGGCGGATTGCCGTACACCTATGCCAAGGAACAGTACCAGGCGCTGCAAAAGGCGGCGTACGATGCGCTGGTGGCCAGAGGGGAACCGGTGCCCAGCGCCAACCACATTCGCCTGCTGCAGTGCACCAACCTGGTGGCCAGCTCGCCCGTGTACAGCACCGGCGCCAGCCGCCTGTACAATAACGCGGTGGCCACGCTCAACGTGCAGTACATCAACAGCAGTGGTGCGACGGTGACGCCGCCCGCCGTTCAGGCGACGATTTCGATCAGCAAGTCCGGTTCCAGCTACTTCAGCTCCGACCTTGTGATGCGCAACGTGGAGAAGGCCTCCAACGGCTGGAACATCGTCGCGCGCCGGTACGGGCATGGCGTGGGCATGTCGCAGCGCGGCGCCCAGTGGCTGGCACAACAATACAAAAGGACGTATCAGCAGATTCTGGCGTTCTACTTTGACTCGGATGCTGACTTCGACTTCGATATCACAAGGCTGAGCAGCTATGATACCTCGATTCCGTCCATGCCGGCACAGAATAGCATCTATGGCGGCGGCGGATCCAACCCCTCCACGCCGTCTGAACAGCCCATCGGCACGCTGGTCGTCAAGGGGACGCGCGTCAATGTACGTGCCAAGGCAACGACGTCCTCCACGAGCCTGGGCAAGGTGAACACCGGGGATACGCTGCCGTACTACGGCACGACCAACGGCTGGTTCAAGGTGCAGTACAATGGACAGATTGCCTACATCTACGGGCAGTACGGCACGGTACAGACGACGCCAACGCCGACCCCGACCCCGACGCCCGTTGCGCCCAGTGAAGCGTGCCTTGCGTTCGTCCGATCGCTGTACACCAATGTCCTGGGCCGCGAAGCGGACAGCACGGGGCTGAATTTCTGGGCCAATGAGCTGTCCAACCACCGCCGCAGCGGCAGCCAGGTGGTGCTGGAGTTTGTGGAGAGCGACGAGTTTGAAGCGAAGAGTGTCTCCAATGAGGACTTTTTGACCGGCATCTACAAGGCGTTCATGAACCGTGAGCCGGATGAGGAAGGATACGCGTTCTGGCTGGATCTGCTCGATGGCGGCATGAGCCGCAGGTACGTGCTGTCGGTGTTCTGTGTGGCCGACGAGTTCCAGACGATCTGCAAGAACATCGGTGCGACGTACAGCGGCATTGCGCTGACGGCGGCGGCCGATAAGTACCCGGAGGTCTCCAAGTTCGTGATCCGCTTCTACCGCACGTGCCTGGGCCGCAATGCGGATGAGGATGGATTGGAATACTACGTCTCCAGACTGGTCAACAAGAAGCTGACGGCAGCGAGCATGGCAGAGATCTTCTACACCAGCGATGAGTTCCAGGCCATGAAGTTGGACGATACGCAGTACGTGACGTCCATGTACACCACGTTCATGGACCGCAAGCCGGACGACAGCGGTCTTGCCTACTGGGTCAAGCGCCTCAAAGATGGCGACACCCGGCTGGAAGTGCTCGGCTCGTTCATCGGCTGCGACGAGTTTACGACCATCTGCAAGCAGTACGGCATTCAGAAGGGCAGCCTGTAACGCACAGTGCCATGCAACCCGACAGGGCGCGGAACGTTCCGCGCCCTGTTTTGTTGTAGAAAAAGTGCGCTGTATAAAAGTGCATTTTGCTTTGTACCCCGTGCGATGCTATAATCAATACAAAAGAATGGAGGGAATCAATTGGCCGCTATCCCCAGCTTATCCAGTGAAAAACTGCAACAGTTGAAAGAGGAATACTGTACGCTCTTGCGTTCCACGGGCCGTGAGGGCGTGGAGGGATTTTTACAATATCTGGAAAATGAGACGGATTTTTTCACCGCACCGGCCAGCGCCAACAAGCATGGCGCCATCTACGGAGGGCTGTTGCTGCACAGCCTGGAGGTGTATAAGCTGCTGGTCAATTTTTCCAAACCGCTCAAAGACGTGACGCCCGAGACACTCATCCTATGCGGGCTGCTGCACGATGTGTGTAAGGTGAATATGTACGTCGTGCGCACGCGCAACGTCAAGGTCAATGGCCGTTGGGAAGAAGTGGAGTCGTTTGCCATTGAGGACAGCTATCCCTTTGGGCACGGTGAAAAGTCGGTGTACCTGGTGTGCAAGTATATCCGCCTCACCGATGAGGAGGCACTGGCAATCCGCTGGCACATGGGCGGCTACGACGATGCGGCGCGCAGCTATATCGGCGGGTTGACACAGAGCAACGCCTACGAGAAAGTGCCGCTGTGCGCAGCGCTGAATATCGCGGATATG
>DXZF01000255.1 GCA_019415425.1 Bacillota bacterium
TTGCCGCGCTGCCCGGTGTGCGGCAAGCCGATGTCCATGAACCTGCGCGCAGACGCGACGTTTGTGGAGGATGCGGGCTGGCATGCGGCCTCACAGCGGTACACGCAGTGGCTCAGGCAGCACAGCGGCGCGCGCATCCTGTTTTTGGAGCTGGGCGTGGGCTACAACACGCCGGGCATCATCAAGGTGCCGTTCTGGCAGTACACGGCGCTGTGGCCGCGCGCGACGTACGCGTGCGTCAACGTGGGCGACGTGAGCGTGCCCGGGGAAATTCAGCACAAATCCATCTGCATACAGGCGGATATCGCGGCGGTGCTGCAGGCGCTGCGCCAGGGGCAGAGCGCAATTGCATAGCGCGCCGTATGCGGTGGAGAAGATAGAGAGGAGAACAGAGCATGAACCAAGATGTGAAACAGGCAGTGGTGGAACAGGTGCACGAACTGATGCAGGCGCCGTCGTGTTGCCAGCAGGCCAGGGAGGCGGCGCAGCGCTTTCTGGACGCGATCGACACCCCGCAGGAGCGGCAGCAGACCGAGGCGTTCTTGGCTGAGCTGGAAGCCGACCGGATGCCGGTGCAGATGTTGATCGACTTTGCGCAGTCGGAACAGGGGGCCAAGGTGTTTGGCGAAAAGGCTGCGGATGTGGCGGCCCACGCAAAGCAAATCCAGGCGGCCGGGGCGCAGTTTTGCGATTGCGCGGCCTGTTCTGCGGCCACGAAGATTCTGGAGCAGCGGGCGCAATTGCTCCCGTAAGGGCAGCCGCGCACCAAAAGCGGGGATTCCCGCCCGGCACGGGCGAAAAAAAGAGGCCGTACGGCCTCTTTTTTGTGTGCGCCAAAAGGCGATGTTACACCACGATCAGCTTGCCCACCGCGCGCTCGATGTCGCGCAGCATGTCGTCCGGCGCGCCGTCGTCGGTGATGAACACGTCCACGTTGGTCAGCGGGGCGACCTTGAACATGTAGTACGCCTTGATTTTGGAGGAGTCCATCATCACGACGCGCGTGCCCGCAACCTGCATCAGCTTGCGCGCGGTGGTGTTGTTGCGCTCGTCGAGCAGGTACAGGTCTGCGCTCAGGCCCTGCGGCGACATGAACAGCTTTTGCGGCAGGATGCGGCCCAGGTTTTCGATGCACAGCGGCCCGGTGACGCACATCAGCTCCCTGTCGAACTGCCCCTCCAGCCCAAAGAGCTGCGTGCCGCTGTGCGGCTCTTCCAGGAGCACCGGTATGGAGTTGGTGAACACCGTCACCCCCTGCGCGCGCATGGCCTGGTACAGCAGCAGGCACGTCGTGCCACTGTCGATGTATACGATATCCTCGTCTGCGATCAGCGCCGCAGCCGCCTGTGCGATGCGCTGCTTTTGCTCCTTGTTCACCTCCATGCTGGCGGCGAACCGCCCGCCGTATACCGAGTGCCCCAGCAGCACCACGCCGCCGTGCGTGCGCTCCAGCTTGACGCGCTTTTCCAACAGCGCCAGGTCGCGCTTGACGGTGGATTCCGATACGTTCAAAAGCCCGCACAACTCGGAAATACTGGCGTATCGCGCAGCCTTCAAATGGTGAAACAATAGCTCCAGCCGCTGTGCGGTGGGCATGTGCGCCTTTCGCAAAACAATTCCCCTCGCTTTCCGCTCCCCTATGGAAACACGACCATCTTACGGGATTTTCTGCCCGAATTCAAGCATATAAAAAGTAAATACGAACGATTTCGATCATAAAAGGGCCCCTCTTTCAAAGAACGAAAGCGCCCGCGCCGCTGCGCCCGGCGGCGGGAGGCAAGCGCGGGCTTGCATTTGTCAGGCGCAGCAGCGGGTGTGCGCACAAAACGAAAGCGCACGCCCGGCACGCCGGACAAGATGAAAAATTTCACAAAACGCCCTTGATTTTTCGCCCCCGTAAGTTACAATAAGAAGGAGTGAAAAAGGATGTTTTTTCCCTCGGTTGCCATTTTTTTGAAAGCCAAAAATCGACGAGATAAAAGGAGTGTTGATGCATGAACAAGCAGAGCATTACGGACATCCAGGACCTCAAGGGCAAACGGGTTTTGATGCGCGTAGACTTCAACGTCCCGCTGGACAAGGAAACCGGCGAGATCACCGACGAAACGCGCATCCAGGGCGCGCTCAAGTCCATTGAGTACCTGTACAAGCACGGCGCAAAGGTCATCCTGTGCTCGCACCTGGGCCGTCCGAAAGGCGAATTCAACATGAAGTACTCGCTCGCCCCGGTCGCCAAGCGCCTGGCCGAGCTGGTGGATACCAAGGTCACCATGGCCAAGGACGTCGTCGGTGAGGACGCCAAAAAGTGCGTGGCCGAGATGAAAGACGGCGAGATCGTGCTGCTGGAAAACGTGCGCTTCCACGCCGAAGAGGAGAAGAACGACCCCACGTTCTCCA
>DXZF01000256.1 GCA_019415425.1 Bacillota bacterium
ATGTGTATAAGAGACAGGTAGAGCTCAATGCTTGTCCACGTAGAGTCGACAGCCGCCGCGCTGCGGTATCCCGAGCACTCCTCGACCTGCACATATGCAGAGCCGCTGCCGCTGACCACGCGCGCGGAAAACTGGATGCAGTAGATCTGTTCGCTCTCCACCGGCACCACCTGCGTCAGCAGAATGTCGTCGCCTGCTTGCGTGGTCAACTGTGCCAGCGTCCCCAGCTGCGCATCTGTGACGGTTGTAAACGCATTGATATCTGATATTTCCCAATTGGAAGGGCTGCCCTGTTCATCGGGCGTGAAATCCACATTGGTAAACAGGTTCCCATCCGCTGCACCCATCAGGCAGCACAGCGTCAGCAACACGGTTAAAAGGCACAAAATACGGTTTCGCTTCACTCTTATCCTCCGCTACTCCGTCTGATCTCACCGCAAGCGCACGGGTAGAACGCCTTGTGACGCATCGATCCGTTTTGCTGCAAAATTTGCAATTTTTCCAAGCGCTTCCAGTCGTTATGTTTCATTATAGCATAAGTAACCGCATTCCATACACCGCTAAAACGCGTCTGGAATGTGGCAAATTCGTGGGCCCGGCAAATAGACTTCCACGACGTCAAACCGCACGGGAAAATCCTGCTGATAGAATTGCTGCAGATACAGCTGCGCAGCATGCCGAATCGCTTGCTGCTTTTGTGTGGTGACGGCCTCCGCGGCGGTGCCGTAACCGGTGCCGCGCCGCGTCTTCACTTCCACAAACACAATGGTATCGCCGTCCTGCATCACGAGGTCAATCTCTCCCCCGCGCTTGCGATAGCGCCGGTGCAACAGCGCAAAGCCCCTCTGTTGCAAATATGCCTCGGCCTGTGCTTCGCCCCACATGCCCGTCAGCTGTCTATCTGCCATGGAGGATCCTCTGGAGAAAACTGAGCCGGTGCTGCGGGCACGGGCCGTACTGTTTGAGCGCCGTAATATGTTCTTTGGTGCCATATCCCTTGTTGCGCGCAAATCCATAGGCCGGGTATTGCGCGTCCAGCGCTTGCATGCGCGCATCCCGCTCTACCTTTGCCAAGATGGACGCTGCGGCAATGGCATAGCTCTGGGCGTCGCCTTTGATGATCCCCTGCCCCGGCGCGGGCAGAAAAGACGGGTCGATGGCATCGATCAGCACCGGATAGCGCTTTTCGGGCATCTGGCGATAGGCGCGCTGCATCGCCAGCTTGGTGGCGCCCAAAATATTGAGCGCTTCGATCTCTTCCACGCTGGCGCTGCCGATGGCGTAGCACACCGCCTGTTCGCGTATGAGGGCCGCAATCTTTTCACGCCGCGCCTGCGCGATCTTTTTGGAATCCCGAACGCCTTCAATCCATGGCGTCTGCGGCATCTGCACGCATGCTGCCACCACCGGGCCGGCCAAAGGTCCGCGCCCGACTTCATCCATGCCATAGACGCACAGGGCCGCGTCAAAAGCGCGATCAAAGGCAATCAATTGGGACAGGCGCTCACGCTCCTTGTCTTTCATCTCATTCCTCTTTCTGCGTCTGCGGCGCTTCCAGCGATATGCGGCCCAGTTTGCCCTGCCGGAATTCATCGATCAGGGTATTGGCTGCGCGCTCGGTATCGATTTCACCGCCACGCACGACAAATCCCCGGCGCTTGCCAATGGCCAGCAGCACCTCCAGCGGCTCCAAATCCCGCGTCGGCACCTGATAGCGCTTTTCAATCGCCTGTGGCGCCATGTGGTTGAGTTCTCCAATCAGCGCCAGCGCCAGTTCTTCTCGCTCCAGTATCTCATCGCGGATGGCGTTGATCATCGCAAGGCGCGCCGCCGCCTGCTGATCTTCCAGCTTGGGCCACAGAATGCCGGGCGTATCCATCAATTCCAGCCGCTGCGAAAGGCGTACCCACTGTTTGCCGCGCGTAACGCCCGGGGTTGCCCCCACCTTGGCGCGCTTGCCCCCTGACAGGCAGTTGATCAAACTGCTTTTGCCCACATTGGGAATGCCGGCTACCATGACCCGCACGGGCTTGACCGCGCCGCGCTGTGCCCAGCGCTCCACCACTTTGGCGGCAGCGGTTTGCACGGCATCAAAGAGCGGCGCGTTTTTTCCACTGCGCGTCGCGCAGTATGCGAGTGCCAGCACCCCCTGTGCGCGGTAGTGTGAAATCCACTGCTTGGTGATGGCGGGGCTGGCCAAGTCTTCCTTGTTGAGCACGACCACGCGCGGCTTATTTTGAAACATCTGTGCCAAATCAGGGTTGCGCGTCGCCTCTGGTGCGCGCGCATCCAGCACCTCGATGGCCACATCGGCCAGCGACAGCGTCTGCACCATCTCGCGCTTGGCCTTGGCCATGTGGCCGGGATACCATTGTATCACGCATTCTCCTCCTCATCCGGCGGTAAAGAAAAAAGGCGCAAGCGCCTTTTTCTTTATCTCTCCTTGAGTTTGCTGGCCTTGCCGACGCGATCGCGCAGGTAGTACAATTTGGCGCGGCGCACTTTGCCGTGACGGACCACTTCGATGTGGTCTACGCGCGGCCCATGCATGGGGAACGTACGCTCCACACCGATGCCGTAGCTCACACGGCGCACGGTAAAGGTCTCGCGGGAGCCGCCGTGTTTCATGGCGATCACCGTACCCTCAAAGGCCTGCAGGCGCTCACGCGTGCCCTCGACCACCTTGACGAATACGCGCACGGTATCGCCAATCTGAATCTGCGGCAAATCGGTACGCAACTGTTGCTTTTCAATATTGCGAATGATCTCGTTCATCGTTTTTATACCTCCTAAAGTGTCAAATCCACCCAAAGGCGTTTCCATTGTAACATGGCCCTTAGGGGCTGACAAGTTCGTCGTGTGTGAGATAGAGCTTGCGCTCCTCTTCCGTCAAATGGGCTTTGGCCAGCAGATCCGGCCGCCGCTCTTTGGTGATGCGCAGCGATTGTTCTCTGCGCCACTTTTCAATTTCCGCATGGTTGCCACTGAGCAGGACGGGCGGAACGCACTGCCCGCGAAACGCACTGGGCCGCGTGTACTGCGGATACTCCAGCAAGTGGGCCGAAAAGCTCTCGTCCTGCAAGCTGTCCGCACTGCCCAGCACGCCTGGAATCAGGCGCGACACGCAGTCGATCAACGCCATGGCCGCGATTTCTCCGCCTGTGAGCACAAAGTCTCCCAGCGAGATCTCTTCATCCACATACGTGTCCAGCACGCGTTGGTCAATCCCCTCATAGTGCCCACAAAGCAAAATCAGTTCCTGCTCCTGTGCAAGCCGCTGTGCCACCTCTGTGGTCAGCGGCGTCCCCTTGGGAGAGAGGTAGATCGTCTTACAGGGCCCGTGTGCCGCGGCAATCGCCGCATCCAGGCAGTCAAAGGCGGGCTGGGGCATCAACACCATCCCGGCGCCCCCTCCAAAGGGGTAATCGTCTACCTGGCGGTGCTTGTTGTCCGCATAGTCGCGCACATTGTAGAATTGCACCTGCAACAGGCCGCGGTCTATGGCGCGTTTGAGAATGCTCTCCTGCAGAACGCCGGTAAACATGCCGGGGAACAGCGTCAGGACACTAATCCTCATCCACGCTCACCTCGGAGAGCACCTGCGGATCCACCCGCATGGTCTTGGTCTCCACGGATACCGATTGAATCAGCCGGCGCAGTGCGGGAAACAACACGTGTTTTCCGTTCTCCTTGCGTACACTGTACACATCGACACCGCCAGTCTGGATCACGTCGTCCAACGTGCCGACACATGCCTCCCCGCTGAACACGCGGCAACCGATCAGGTCCGAGATGAACCACGTGTGCGCGGGCAGTGTAATGGTCTGGCTGCGCGGTACACACAGATATGCATTGCGCAACATCTCTGCGCCATCGCGCGTATAGCATCCTTCCAGGTATGCATACACGCTGTTCTCGTCCACGCGGTTGACGGTGATCTTGCTCTCCCGATAAGCGCCTTCCTGCTCAACCCATACCGTCTGCAGCCCCTGATACCGGCTGATATCGTCCGTCAAGGGTTGGATCTTCAGTTCGCCGCGAATCCCCTGTGGACGCACCACCAAGCCGATACGGAACATGTCTTCATTCATTCGACGATATCCACGCTGTAATGGATGTGTTTGTTTTCCTTGGCCGCCGCGGCTTTGACAACGGTACGAATGGACTTGGCAATGCGGCCCTGTTTGCCGATCACCTTGCCCATATCCTCTTCATGGACGCGCAGTTCGATCGTGACATCGGAGCCATTCTCCACGCGTTTGACGTTTACCTCTTCCGGATGATCCACCAGCGCCTGTGCCATGTACGCTACCAGGTTTTCCATTCCGTTCTCCTTTGATTACTGGGTGACACCGCTCTTTTTCAGCAACGCGCGAACGGTATCGGACGGCTGCGCACCGTTGCCGAGCCAGTACTGCGCGCGCTCAGCATTGATCTGAATTTCGCCCGGGTCTGTCAGCGGGTTGTAGAAGCCGATTTCCTCAATGAAGCGGCCATCCCGCGGCGTACGCGAGTCGGAAACCACAATGCGGTAGAAAGGAGCTTTCTTTGCGCCCATCCTCTTCAAACGAATCTTTACTGCCATAAAACACTTTCCTCCTCAGGCCCATCGGGCCTCTTTGTCTATTTGAAAAACGTGTGCCTAAAACGGCATTTTAAATCCACGCTTTCGCATCGTCTTGTTGCCGGTAAGCTGTTTGATCATCTTTTTCATGGAGTTGAACTCGTTGATCAACCGATTGACGTCGCTCACCTGCGTGCCGCTGCCCCTGGCTATGCGCTTGCGCCTGCCAGCATTGATGATCTCGGGCCGCCTGCGCTCCTGCGGCGTCATGCTCAGAATCACGGCCTCCATGCGCCGAACGCGGCTCTCGTCCATCTCTCCCTGCGGCAGCTTTTTGACGCCCATGCCCGGCAGCATGCCGGCCACTTCGGATATACCGCCCATCTTCTTGACCTGCTGCATCTGATCCAAGAAGTCCTCGAGCGTAAAGTCTGCCCTGCGCAGCTTCTTTTCCATCTCGGCCGACTTCTTGGCGTCAAAGGTCTCCTGCGCGCGCTCGATCAGCGTCATCATATCGCCCATTCCCAGGATGCGCGAGGCCATCCGATCGGGATGAAATGGCTCAATCTGATCCAGCTTTTCGCCCACGCTGGCAAACTTGATGGGTTTGCCCGTCACTGCGCGCATCGAAAGCGCCGCACCGCCGCGGGCGTCGCCATCGAGCTTGGTCAACACGATACCGGTCACCGGTACCGCCTCGTCAAAGCTCTTGGCGATGTTGACCGCATCCTGCCCCGTCATCGCATCCACGACCAGCAACACTTCCGTGGGCGTTGTGGCGGCGCAGATCTCTGCGATCTGCCCCATGAGCGCCTCATCGATGTGCAATCGCCCTGCGGTATCGATGATGAGCGTATCCAGCATCGCATCGCTGCAGGCAGCGAGCGCTTCTTTGGCAATCTGTACCGGGTCGGTTCCGCCACTGTGTACCGGAACGTCCACCTGTTTGGCCACGACCTTGAGCTGGTCCACTGCCGCCGGCCGCACGGTATCGCAGGCGGCAAGCATCGGATGCTTGCCGTTCTTTTTCAGGTATCCGGCCAGCTTGCCTGCAAAGGTCGTCTTTCCCGCGCCCTGCAGGCCGCACAGGACGATGACCGTCGGCGGGCGGCTGGCCACCTGCAGTTTGGCATTTTGGCCGCCCATGAGCTTGCCCAGCTCTTCGTGGACGATCTTGATCACCTGCTGGCCCGGCGTCAGGCTCTTGAGCACCTCGGCGCCTACGCAACGTGCGCTCACAGCGTTGACAAATTCCTTGGCTACCTTGTAGTTGACATCCGCTTCCAAAAGTGCCAGGCGCACCTGGCGCATGGCGTCCTTGACGTCCGCCTCAGAGAGCGTCCCACGTCCCGTCAGCTTCTGAAACACGCCTTTGAGCTTTTCGCCCAATGTATCGAAGGCCATCTATTGACCCTCCCATCTGTCGATGAGTTGCGCAATCTGCTGTGCATACGCGTACTGGCCATCCTTTTCCAGTTCCACGCATACGCGCCGCAGCCCGCTTTTTAGCTCTAAGTACCGCGAAACCAGCTGCAAGCGATCCTCCATCTCTGTCAGCGCCTTTTCCGCGCGCACCAACGCATCGCGTACGCCCTGCCGGCTGATCCCCTCTTCCTGTGCGATCTCGGAAAGCGAATAGTCTTCCCCGCAGTACAATTCCACAGCGCTGCGCTGACGCTCTGTCAGCACCTGTCCGTAAAAGTCCAGCAGCAGTTCCAACCATGCCTTCTTTTCCAATACGCCACTCCATTTCCTTTTGCGCAAGAGGCCTTACCGGCCCTATTTCGCCTTCGCCGTGTAAAGGTCTTTCGCTTTACACCCGGATATTAAACCACAAAAAAAGGCCGCTGTCAAGCAACCTTTTCCGTGGGGCGTTCTGCCCATTTCGCATCCACTTCGTCTCTTTGGCGCCTGTGCCTTAGGCAAAGAGCGACTGTGCAAAATCCCTTGCATCAAATGGCAGCCAGTCCTGCTGCGTCTCGCCGACGCCGCAGAACCACACCGGCAAATGGTACTGATGCGTCACCGCGAGCGCCACGCCTCCCTTGGCGGTACCGTCCAACTTGGTCAGCGCAATGCCGTCCACATGGCTCACCTCTGAAAACACCCTGGCCTGCTCGACGCCATTGAGCCCTGTGGTAGCGTCCAGCACCAGCAACGTCAGCACTTTCCCTGTAAATTCGCGATCCACCACGCGCCGCAACTTGGCCAATTCGTCCATCAGGTTCTTGCGGTTGTGCAGGCGCCCCGCCGTATCGCAGATGATCACATCGCATTGGCGTGCACGTCCCGCTTGGATTGCGTCGAATACCACGGCGGCGGGGTCCCCGCCCTCCAGCCCGCGCACGAACTGTGCGCCGGTGCGCTGTGCCCACAGCGAGAGCTGCTCGGCCGCGGCGGCGCGGAACGTATCGCCCGCAGCCAGCAGCACCTTTTTCCCCTCCTGGGCAAACGCGTGCGAGAGCCGCCCGATGCTGGTCGTCTTTCCCGCACCATTGACGCCTACGACGAGCAACAACAGCGGCGTTTCAAACGGCGGCCCGTCGTTTTGCATCACTTCTGCCGTGATATCGACCAGCAGCGCCCTGGCATCCTCTGCTTTGCGGATCTTTTGCGCCTTGACGCGCGCGCGCAACTGCTCCACCAGGTACAGCGCCGTCTCCACGCCCGTATCGGCCAGGATCAGCGTCTCTTCCAATTCGTCGTAAAACGCATCGTCCAAATCGCGCGAAAACAGTGCGCCCATGCGGGCAAAGAGTCCCTTTTTGGTCTTTTCCAGCCCTTTCATGCTTCCTCCTCTTCAGGCAAAACGGACGCTTACCAGTTTGGAAACGCCCTTTTGCTCCATGGCAATGCCGTACATCGTCTCTGCCGCTTCCATGGTAGGCCGGCGATGCGTGATGACGATAAACTGCGTCTGTTTTGCATATGCCTTGAGGAAGTCGGCAAATAGCCGCAGATTCTCTTCATCCAACGCAGCCTCGATCTCATCCAGAATACAGAACGGCGTGGCGCGCACTTCCAACAGGGCAAACAGCAGGGCGATTGCCGTCAATGCCCGTTCGCCGCCCGAGAGCAACGTGATCAACTGCAAATTCTTGCCCGGCGGCTGCGCGATGATATCGATTCCGCACTCCATCGCGTTTTCAGGATCCTGCAGGCGCATGCTGGCCTTGCCTCCACCAAACAGCGCCACAAAGATGCGCGAAAAGTGCTCGTTGATGATATCGAACTGGGCGAGAAACTGCTTTTGCATCTGCTCGGTCAACTCTTCGATCAACGATTGTAGATCGGCCTTGGCCTTTTGCAGGTCGTCTCGCTGGGTCGTCAGGAAGTCATACCGTTCCCGCACGCGCTGGTATTCCTCAATCGCGCCCGGATGCACCGCATCCATCTCGCGAATCTCGGCCTGTATCTGGCGCACCTGCCGCGCCGTCTCCTGGTATGCGATGGGCTTTTGCATTGGCTTGACCTGCGCGTAGCTGAGCTCGTAATCATCCCACAGCTTCTGCTGCATTGTCTCAAATTCCACGTCCAGCCGTTCCAGCTGTGCCTGTGCCCGGTAACGTGCCTCTACAGACTGTGCAATCGCCTCGTCAATCTTCTTATCCTCCTGCACGATGACCTGTGATTGTGACTGCAGCTGGCTCAGCTGCGTCTGCAGCGTCTGCAGGGCCGATTGGTTGTCCGTCACTTCCTGCTGCATCTGCGCAATATGCAATTGCGTCTCTTCGCTCTGCTCTTGCGCCTGTGCGCGCTTTTGCTGTAACTGGCTGAGCTGTTCTGCGCGCGCCTGCCGGCGCTGCTGCGTGCGCGCAAGTTCCCGCTCCCGGCGTTCCCGCTCGCCCACCTGCGCTGCCTGTTCGCTACGCTGTACGGCCAGCGTCTGGCGCGCTTCATGCGCCTGTTCCGTCAACGCATCGTATCGCTCGCGCAGCGAAAGGAGTGACTGCGTCTGCTGCTCGATCTGATGGCGCAGCGCAGCCTCATCCTGCTCTCCGGCCCGCTCTGTGTGCGACAACTCCGCCTGCGCGCGCTCGATCATCTGCTCGACGCGTCCACACTCCGTGAGCAACTGTGCGTGCTGATTCTGCGCCTTTTCCAATGCAAACTGCGTGCCGTCCAAGCGTTCGTGCAGCACGGTCATCTCGGCCTTATGTGCGTACAGGGTCTGCTGTTGCGTTTCCAGCTCCGCACGGCGATCCCGATACGCCTTTTGCAACGCGTCGTATTGCTCCCTGAGCTCCTGCGCGCGCTGCGCATCCTGCTGCGCCTTTTGCGCTGCCTGCGCAATGAGCCGCTCGCGTGAAACCAGCCCCCGTTCGCGCACACTGCCGCCCGTCATCGCGCCGCCAGACTGCAAAATATCGCCCAACAGCGTCACGCACCGGAACGAGAACGGGCAGCGCCTTGTCACCGCAATTCCCGCGTCCAGATCTTTTACGACGACTGTGCGGCCCAGCAGGAACGTCATAGCCGGGCGCACATCTTGCGAAAAGGAGATCAATTCGCTGGCGCAACCCAATACGCCGGGCTGTTGCAGCTGCATGCGCTCCTGCTGCGTAAACGTGCGTATGCGCAGCGACTGCTGCGGCAAAAAGGTTACGCGCCCATAGTGCTGCGCACGCAGGTGCTCGATCAATCGCTTGGCCACGACGCTGTCGTCCACAATGACATTTTGCAGGCTGCCACCCAGCGCCTGTTCGATCGCCTTTTCCAGCTCCTGCGGCACCTGCACCAGCGCACCCACTGTGCCCAACACCCCGTGGTGGTCCACACGGCCGTTCTGGATATCGCGCATCAGGCTCCGCACGCTGTTGGCATAGCCCTCATAATCGCGTGCCAACTGTTTTTGCATCACATGCGCGTGCTCGGACTGCTTGGCCTGCGCAATCGCATCCTGCGCCTGTGTCTGCGCCTGCGTCAACTGCTGCTGCAATGTCTGCACGTCTGACTGCATCCGTGCGTAGGCGTCCGCCGCCTCTTTTTGGGCCTGCGCCGCCTGTTCGTAGACCTGCTGTGCCTGTGCGAGCTCTGCTTCCAGCCCTTCGACCTCTGCCCTGGCCGCCTGCGCACGCGCGTCCAATTCCACTTTGCGCTCCTGCGCCTGGGCGCGCAGTGTCTCCATGCGCGCCAACCGCGCTTTGGACTCGCCCGCGCTGTTGACCACATCCATCAACTGTTCTTTGAGCGCATCCAGCGCCGCTTCTTTTTCGGCCACTTCATCGCCCACCGACCTGGCTTGGTCCATGAGCGCCTGTGCCTCTGCCTCCAGCTGTACAAGGTCCAGTGGCGGCGCCTCTGACTGCGCTGCGAGCGCGGCATTTAACTCCTCTATGCGCGCGTCATCCGCCTGCTGTTGACGGGCGAGTTCCTCTACCTGTTCCTGCAAAAAATCGGCGCGCTGCGCATGCAACTGCGCGTTGCCAATGTGCTTTTGCAAGTTGGACGCCAACTCCACGGCCTTGTCCTTTGCCAAATCGACCAGTTTTTCCGTCAACGCGACCTTTTCGTTTTCCAGCGAGAGTTCCGTTTGCAGCTCAGCCTGTCTCTGCTTTTGCTGCGCTTCAAACGCTTCGCGTTCGGCCACGTGCTGTCGCACGCTTTCCACCCGCTGGCGGTTGCGGTCGTACTGCTCCAAAAACAGGTTGATCTCCAGGTCCTTGAGCGTATCGCGCAACGATAAGTAGCGGCGCGCTTCCTCGCTCTTTTGCTTGAGCGGCTCCAGGGAAGTTTCCAATTCGCTGATGATATCCGTCACGCGCAGCATGTCGGCATCCACATTTTTGAGTTTGCGCTGCGCCTCTTCCCGCCGCACTTTGTACTTCATCACGCCGGCGGCTTCTTCCAGCGCTGCACGGCGTTCATCGCCTTTGCTGGAAAGGATCTCTTCAATGCGCCCCTGCCCGATGATGCTATACCCTTCCTTGCCCACGCCGGTATCGTAAAACAATGCCTGGATATCGCGCATACGGCACGCACTCTGGTTGATCAGGTACTCGCTGTCCCCATTGCGGAACACGCGACGCGATACGCTGACCTCTGTGGTGGGAAGGTGCAAAAAGCCGTCTTCGTTTTCAAACGTGAGCGTCACTTCGCAGTAGGAGAGCGGCCTTCGCTTTTCTGCGCCGTTGAAGATGACGTCTTCCATCTTGGTGCCGCGCAGTGCGCGCGCGCTCTGTTCGCCCAGCACCCAGCGTACGGCATCGGAAATATTGCTCTTGCCGCTGCCGTTGGGACCAACGATCGCGGTCACCCCCGCCGACAGCTGCAAGGATACCTTATCCGCAAAGGATTTGAATCCCTCGATGTCAATCTGTTTAAGACGCACCCAATCCCCCCTTTGCATGCCTTACTTTAAAAAGGCCCGCATTCCTGCGGGCCGACTGCGGGCCTGTGTCCTCCGGCAGTGCCGCGTCCCTTTTCACATAGCGGCACGCGCTCATCTCTTCTTTTTCTTTTTGAGCTGGGTGACGGCCAACCTGGCCGCCTGCTGTTCCGCCTCTTTTTTGCTGCGCCCGGCGGCACGCGAGATCTCTTGCTCCCCCACCATCACGGCGATGGTGAACGTGCGATCGTGCGCCGGCCCCAGTGTCTCACGCAGCACATAGTGGGGCGCTTGAAGTTTTTTGACGTTGCACAGGTGCTGCAACTGCGTCTTGTAATCCTGGCCGCCGCCTTCGCTGACCGCCTCGTCCAGCTTCTTGCCCAGCGCCCTGCGAATGCACTTGCGCGCGCCGCGGATTCCGCCATCCAGATATACCGCTCCGATGACTGCCTCCATGGCATCGGCAAGAATGGACGCCTTTTCACGCCCGCCCGTGCTCTCTTCGCCCTTGCCCAGCTGCAGCAGTTCACCCAGGCACAATTGCTGTGCCGCCTGCGCAAGGCTGGCCTCGCACACCACATTGGCGCGCATGCGCGTCAAATGGCCTTCGTCCACTTCGCTGCGATTATATACGCCCTCGCTGATGACAAATTCCAGCACGGCATCGCCCAAGTACTCCAGCCGTTGATTGTTTTGCCCCGCTGTTCCACAAAAACTGCAGTGTGTCAGCGCAAGCTGTAACAGCGCTTCATCGGAAAACCGATACCCAAGCGTACGATAAAAGTCCTCGTACACAGAGGCAGTCGTTTCTCCCGCCGTCTCAACCGTGCCGGACGCCGTCTGTAAAGCCATTTTTGCTACGCCCTGTGCCGGCCGATCATCCGCTTTTTTCAGCTTGCGCGGCGACGGCTCACTGGCCGGCCCTTTGGCGCGTACAGGCACGGCTTGTACCAATGCGGCCTGTGTGTGCGCAGGCGGCTGTTGCTTTGGACGTGCTGCGCCTTTTTCCTTTCGTGTGGCATCTACTTGCGGTGTGCGATGGCCGCGATTGCGTTTGGATTTGGGCAAAGCGGCTTGTCCAGCCGCGCCCTCTTGCCGCGCGCCCGATTGGAGCGGTTGCGCGCCCTCTCGCACACGCTGTTTGCGCCGGCTGGGCGTGGCCACAGACAGAGGCCGTTGCATCTGTTTTGCATCTTTGTGCAAGGGTTCCGCGCCCTCCGGTCCTTGCACAGAGGCCTGCGAGGGCAAATGCACATCCGCATGCTGTGTCCGCACATGTGCCTGCCGTCCCCGCTTGCGTGCCTTTGCCTGTGCCTGGCCGGTTGGCGCCGATGCATTTGTATCGTGCGCCGACCCTCCCGCTTTTCGCTGCGCGCGTGCCTCCAGGCGCTTGTCTCTCTGCCCTTGCGGGCGATTATTTGTTTTGCTCAATATAATTCACTACATCCTGTACGGTGGAGAGCTGGGGCATCGCCTCATCGGGAATTTCAAGGTTAAACTGCTTTTCCAGCTCCATCACCAGTTCTACGATATCCAGCGAGTCCGCCTTCAAATCCTCGACCAGACGGCTGTCAGGCTTGACCTGCGCGGGATCGATCTTCAATTGTGCTGCAATGACTTGTTGCGCTTGTTCCAATAGCATCTTCAGACGCCTCCTCGTAAAAAATGTTATTCTTCGGCAGAGGCGAGGGCCGGTTGTGCGGCGATCTCGCTGCCGATCAATTGCGGTACTTCTCCGTTGACCATCTCTTCGCACTGGCGAATTGCATGGTAAAACGCGCGCGCATTGCTGCTGCCGTGCGCCTTGACAACGGCCTTGTTGACGCCCAATAGCGGGGCGCCGCCGTGCTCGGTGTAATCCATCTGGTATTTGAACTCCGCCATGGCGGGTTTGAGGAACAGACCGCCGATCTTGCTGCGCGTCGAACCCATGATGGTTTTTTTGAGCAGTTTGGACATCATGCTCGCCGTGCCCTCGATGGATTTGAGCGCTACATTGCCGACAAATCCGTCTGCCACCACCACGTCCACTTCACCGCTGAGAATCTCACGTGCTTCCACATTGCCCACAAAGTGAATGGGCATCTGTTTGAGCAATTCATAAGCTTGCTGGACCAGGGCATTGCCCTTGTGCTCTTCCACGCCATTGTTCAAGATGGCCACGCGTGGCTCGCGCACACGCCGCACCTTGTTCATATAGACAGAGCCCATCACGCCAAACTGGGCCAGCCAGTCCGGCTTGCAATCGATGTTCGCGCCACAGTCGATCAGGAGCACGTTTTTGCCGGTAATGGTGGGCAGAAGCGGTGCCAGCGCCGGGCGCTGCACATCCGGCAGGCGCTTGACCAGTAGCGTCGCACCGGCCAGAACCGCGCCGGTGCTGCCTGCGCCCACAAATCCGTCGCCCTCTCCATTGCCCAGTGCGGTGAGCGCCATGACGACGCTCGCATTCTTTTTGCGGCGCACCGCCTGCACGGGCGCCTCTTCGTTTTGCACCACATCGGGTGCGTGGACGACATGCATGCGCGCAACGTCATAGCTCTCATTTTTCAGGCAATTTTTGATCTTCTCTTCATCGCCAAAGAGCGTCACTTCGATGTTGGGATAGTCGTTGATCGCATCGATGCTCCCTTTGACAATCGCGTCGGGCGCATTGTCCCCGCCCATGGCGTCGATCATAATTTTTACCATATGGTATCCAGACCCTTTCTGCGTACTCGAGGTAATTATATGCCCTTTACGAAATACAGGCAAGGCAAAGCCAGCGGCCCATAACGAAAAAGGGCGTCGTTTCGTCCGCCCTCACGTTTGGTCTGTTTGCATTTACGCATTTGCTTGTTCGGCTTCGTCGCGCGTGGTCAAAACCTTGGAACCTTTGTAGTATCCGCAGTTTTTGCAGGCACGATGCGGCGCTACGGGTTGTTTGCATTGCGGGCAAACGGCCACCGTCACAGCGGGCGCATGGTCATGCGTACGGCGCTTGTCGCGGCGGGTTTGCGAAACACGTCTCTTGGGAACGGCCATTGTTACACCTCCTCGGGCAAATCAAGCTGTTTCAATACCGAAAAGGGGCTGTGAGGATTGCGCGTACAGCCGCAGTTTCTTTCGTTATTGTCCGCCCCGCAAATGGGGCAAAGGCCTTTGCAATCCTCTTTGCAGAGCAACCGGGTGGGCAACGCCATCACCGCAGCCTCCTGTAAAGCGGGTTGAAGGTCCAGTTCGTCGCCAAAATAGGGATAGATCTCCTCTTCCTCATTCTCCTCACGCGCAAAGCGCTCGGAAAACGGGACCTCGATCGCCATGGATGCAGGCCGGGTACATCGCGCACATACCCCGTGCACAGTAAAGCAAAGCTTCCCTGTGACGAGAATTACGCCATCGCCCAACGCCAAACATTCACCTTGAAAACGGGCAGGGGCCTCAAGGGCATACTCGTCCCCCAGATCCAACGTCACTTCACCGGATACGGGCAGCGCCCGATCCAACATGTGCAACTGGCGCACCTGTACCTTCATGATTCAATCCCCTTTTGCAACATCAATGGATTATACAGTGCCCACTGCCCATTTGTCAAGGTCTATGCACTTACATCAGGCGCAACGTATCGCGCGCGATCATCATCTCTTCATCGGTCGGGATGGCAAAGACCCGCACACGGCTGCCGGGCTTGGTGATTTCGCGCTCGCCGCGGCCATTGTTGGCTTCGCTGTCAAAGTCGATTCCCAGCCATTGCATGCCGGAAAGGATACGTTCGCGCATGCCCACGTCATTCTCCCCGATGCCGGCAGTGAACACGATGCAGTCCACCCCGCCCAGTGCGGCCGCGTATGCACCGATGTACTTCTGAATGCGGTACGCAAACACTTCCAACGCCAATTCCGCGCGCTCATTGCCCGCCTTGGCCGCATCGGCCAGATCGCGGAAATCGCTCGAGACGCCGGAGATGCCCAGTACGCCGCTCTTTTTATTGATGTACGTATCCATCTCTTCGATGGTCATCCCGGTCTTATCCATGAGGTATTTGATGATCGCCGGGTCCATATCGCCCGAGCGCGTCCCCATCACAAGGCCTTCCAGCGGCGTCAGGCCCATGGAGGTATCCACACATTTGCCGTCCTTGACCGCCGCAATGCTGCTGCCGTTGCCCAGATGGCACGTGATCAGCCTCAGCCCATCCTTGTAACCCATCTTCTCGATGGCGCGCTGTGTGACGTACATGTGCGAGGTGCCATGGAAGCCGTAGCGGCGCACTTTGTACTCGGTGTACGCCTCATACGGCAGGCCATACAGATACGCCTTGGGCGGCATGGTCTGGTGGAACGCGGTGTCAAACACCGCCACTTGCGGCACGCCGGGCATCGCCTTCATGCACGCACGGATTCCCATGAGGTTGGCCGGATTGTGCAGCGGGCCGAGATCGCAGTTCGCCTCAATGGCCGCGATGACATCGTCGTCGATCTTGTGTGAAGCGACGAACTGATCGCCGCCGTGCAGGACGCGGTGCCCCACCGCCGCGATCTCCGAAAGGCTCTTGACCACGCCGTGGTCCGGATCAATCAACGCCTTGATGACCAGGTCGATCGCTTCGTTGTGATCCTTCATATCCTGCTGGATTTCCACTTCCTTGGCGCCGCGGTGTTTGAGCACGCTGCCGCTGATGCCGATTCGCTCAGCGACGCCCTTGCCCAACACGGCTTCATTGTCCATATCGATCAATTGGTATTTGAGGCTGGAACTTCCAGCATTGATGACCAGAATATTCAACTTGATTCTTCCTCCCGCTTATTGGATGGCCTGCGCCTGCACGACGGTGATGGCGATGACTTTGACCACATCGTCGGCCGAACAGCCGCGCGAAAGGTCGTTGACCGGTTTGGCCAAACCCTGCACAATGGGCCCCAGTGCCTCTGCTTTGGCAAAGCGCTGCACCAGCTTATACCCGATGTTGCCCGCATCCAGATCCGGGAACACCAGAACGTTGGCATGGCCCGCAACGGAACTGCCGGGCGCCTTGCTGGCACCGACCGACGGCACCAAGGCCGCATCCAGCTGCAGTTCACCATCGAGGTTGAGCGCGGGAGCCTGCTCTTTGGCGATGCGCGTCGCCTCGACAACTTTCTCAACGTCCGGGCTCTTGGCGCTTCCCTTGGTGGAGAAGGAGAGCATCGCGATCACGGGTTCCATCTCGCACAGGAACTTGGCCGTCTCTGCACTGGTGATGGCGATAGCGGCCAACTCGTCGGGGTTCGGGTTCATCACCATGCCGCAGTCGGCAAAGATCAACGTGCCGTCGTGCCCCATGCTCTTGTCCGGGGCCGTCATGGCAAAGCATGCCGAAACGGTGCTGATGCCCTTTTTGGCCTTGATGATCTGCAGCGCGGGACGCAGTACGTCGCCCGTGGCGTGCGCAGCACCGGCCACCATGCCCTCTGCATCGCCGAGTTTGACCATCATCACGCCGAAGTAGAGCGGATCCTTCACCGTGGCCATTGCCTGCTCCTGCGTCATCCCCTTGGCCTTGCGCAGTTCGTACAGCGCATCGGCATATGCCTGCAATTTGTCCGACGTCTCCACGTCCACGATCTGCACATCGGAAAGGTCTACGCCATCGGCCAGCTTTTCTGCCTCCTCGCGCTTGCCCAGAAGGATTACGTTGGCAATCCCTTCCTTGGCAGCGATACCGGCCGCCTGCACCACGCGGGCGTCGTTCCCCTCGGCCAGCACAATCGTTCGTTTATCTGCTTTGGCGCGTTCCATCACACGTTCTGAGAAAGACATCGATCGATTTCTCCTTTCGTTCCCCGAGTTTTCAATCACCAAGTAATTTTAATACAATCCATTTGTACTTTCAAGATTTCCACCCGCTTTCCCCCGATAATGAAAGCGCTATTTGTGATAAAATAGCAGAAGAGAGCGCGGGAGGTCGATTGAATGCGGATCGTAGGTATTATCTGCGAATACAACCCACTGCACAGGGGGCACCTGAGGCAAATTGCCTTTGCCCGCCAGCATGCCGATGCCGTAGTCTGCATTCAATCCGGCTCGTTTGTGCAGCGTGGAGAACTTGCCATTGCAGATAAGTTCATGCGCGCCAAATGGGCGTTGAACGCGGGGGCCGACTTGGTGGTGGAACTGCCCTGTCTATCTAGCCTGCAGAGTGCACAGGGGTTTGCCGATGGCGGCGTGCGCATCGCCAAGGCCCTGCAGTTGACACACCTGTGTTTTGGCAGTGAATGCGACGACCTTTCGGCATTGCAGCGCATCGCCGAGGCCACGCTATATCCCTCTAAGCGATATCGAGACGCGTTTACACAGTCCATTGGGCAGGGGATGTCCTATGCCGCTGCACGTCAGCGCGCCCTCTGCGCCGATCTGCCGGATTTGCCTGTGCAGGCCTTTTTGCCCAACGCCACCCTGGGGGTATGTTATCTGCGCGCGATGGCGCTCCAACAGGCGCGCTTGCAACCCCTGGTGCACGCCCGCACGCCCGGTATCTCCAGCACGGATATCCGGCAGGCACTGCAAGCGGGTGTCGATATCGCACAGGTGCCCGATGACGTACGGCGCGATCTGCACACATACCCGCCCGTCTTTACGCAGGCACTGGAAGGCGCGCTGTTGTACCGCCTGCGCACCATGGACAGAGCGGCGTATGCGGCCTTGCCCGAACTTTCGGAAGGAATCGAAAACCGGTTGTATGCCGCTGCGCGCACCGCTTGCACGCTCAAAGAGCTGCTCGAAGCCATCAAGGTGAAGCGCTATCCGGCCGCGCGCATTCGCAGGCTGTTGTGCTGCGCGCTGCTGGGAATCACCCAGCGCGATGTGGACGCATATGTGCGGCGTCCGCTTGCCTACATCCGGGTGCTGGGCATGCGAAAAGCGTGCGGACCCCTGATCCGCACGCTCAAATCCCAATGTGCAGTTCCACTGGTACAGCGGGCCGTCGAAATCCAGGATGAACCCGCTTTCCAAATCGAGCGGCGCGCGACCGATCTGTTTGCGCTGGCCGCCCACCGGCCCTGCGGCCTGGATTTTACGCATCCGCTCTCCATCGTGGATTAGGACATTGCCGACTGCAGTTCCTGCTTTTGCTCCATCAGCGTTTCCAGCTCACTCACTGCGACCAGTTGATCGCGATGTGCCATGGCCGTATGGTAGCCGATCTCCACACAGCGATCCACATCCTCATTGGAGAATTCCGCCGTATTGCCCAAACTGGGCGAGATGAGAATATCCGCATCGCTGAATTTATGGCGGCATGCCTCGTAACCCGTCAAATCCAAAGTGCGCATAAATACGCTCCACAGCGTGTCGTTTACTTTGGCCGGTTCCGCCTTGTGAATGCCCACGTCGACCGCAATGACCACATCCGCCCCCATCTGGCGCGCAAAGTCCGCCGGCACCGCGTCCAGTACGCCGCCGTCCACATACATCACGCCATCGATCCACTTGGGTTCAAATACGCCGGGGATGCTCATGCTGGCGCGCACCGCCTCATACACCTTGCCGGTATCAAAGAGCTTGGTCTTGCCCGCTGCAATATCGCATGCCACGCAGCCAAAGGGGATGTCCATCTCCTCAAACGTGCGTTCTTTGGTCAAAAGCTTGATCAGCGACTCAAAGCGCTCGCCGCGCAAAAGGCCGCGTCTGGGGATGACAAAATCCATAAAATCGCGCGCATGGACGCTGGCGCACAGTTTTTGGAACATCTGCATATCCGCGCCGGAACAGTATACGGCACCGATGATGGCGCCCATGGAACATCCACAGACCAGATCGATGGGAACGTGCAGCTCATGCAGCGCCTGCAAAACGCCGATATGTGCAAACCCGCGCGCTGAACCGCTGCCCAGCGCAAGGCCCACTTTGGGCCGTCGATGCGTACTCATATTTATATCCTCCCTCGAATACGAAAGAATGAACAGACTTTCGGGGGCCACGATTTCATGAAGAACAAAACGTATCTGCTACCCATTGCCACCCTATGTACGATTATAGGGATCATCGCGTTTCCTTTCCAGTCCATTGAAGGGGCAAAAATTGGCTTAAATGCCTTTTTGCAGTCGGTATTGCCCACTTTGCTCCCCTTTTTTGTGGGTACATCCATCCTGATCCGCTGCGGAACCGCACGGATATTGGCGCGCTGGCTTTCCCCGGTGATGCGCCCGCTGTTTGGCATTGGCGGCGCAGGTGCGCTGGCCTTTGTGATGTCCTGTATCAGCGGTTACCCCAACGGTGCGCGCGTGGCCAGCGAGCTGTACAGCCAGGGGTTGCTCAGCCGCGCCGAAGCGCGGCGCACCATCGTGCTGTCGTCCACGGCCGGCCCCTCGTTTGTGCTGGCAGCGGTGGCGACGCAGATGCTGGGGCACCCCGAATACGGCGCGCTGCTATTGTGCTGCCATCTGCTCTCTGCCATTGCCGTGTGCCAGATCGCGCGCATATGGATTCCTGAAGACCGTCAAAAGCGCCTAGATGCGCGCGAAAATCCCAAGAAAACCCCGCAGCGAGAAAGCACCGCGCAGATCTTCGTAGAGAGCGTGCGGGATGCCGCCGTTTCGCTTTGGGGCGTGGGATCGTTTATCATCTTTTTCTGCACGATTGCCGCAGTCTTGGAGCAGCTGCGCGTATTCTCCGTCCTGGGCAACTTCTTTGCCATTCCGCTCAAGTGGATGGGTTTTTCCCCCGCATTGGGTCCCGCGATGAGTCATGGCGTCATGGAGATGACCAGCGGTTGTCTGGCCGTTTGCGCCGTAGACGCGCCCGTCGCGCACAAGCTGCCGGTGCTGTGCGCCATTCTCTCCTTTGGCGGCGCGTGCGTCATGGCGCAGATTCACC
>DXZF01000257.1 GCA_019415425.1 Bacillota bacterium
GTGATGATCCGATTGCTCTTTTCAGTTTTGGGAGTGGTAATCAGATCCTGACCGTTCAGCCGCTGGTAAGACTTGTTGATAGACACGGTGCGCTTCTCAAAGTCGAAGTCCGCCGGAGTCAGAGCCAGCAGCTCCCCCTCCCGGATACCGCACCAGTAGAGCATCTCAAAGGCATAGAATGATAGCGGCTTATCCATCATCACCTCCGCAAATTTCAGGTACTGCTCCTTGGTCCAGAACATCATCTCCCGGTTTTTCTTTTTGCCCATGCTGCCCGCCTTTTTGCAGGGATTCTCCCGGAGGTTGTAGTACCGAACCGCATGGTTGAAGATGGCGCTGAGCTGGTTGTGGACCGTTTTCAGGTACACCGGCGAGTAGGGCTTGCCGTTCTCGTCCTTATGGTTCAGCATCTCGTTCTGCCAGGTAATGATCTGCTGGGCGGTGATGTTACACATTTTCAGCCTGCCGAAATAGGGCAGCAGCTTGGTGCGGATGATATGGTCCTTGGTAGCCCAGGTGTTCTTCTTGAGCCGGGTTTTCATATCCGCCGTGTAGAGGTCCACGAAACTCTTGAAGGTCATGTCCAGATCAGCGCTGGTCTTGTTGAGCTGTTCGCGCTCCCAGGCCTGTGCCTCCCGTTTGGTCTTGAAGCCCCGCTTCTGGGTCTGCTTGCGCTCGCCGTTCCAATCGGTGTAGCGATAGACCGCCCGCCAAGTGTTGGTCTTTTCTTCTTTATAGACTGCCATGATTAGCCCTCCTTTCCCGTCTTGCCGTAGCAAAACTTCTCCATGAAAAAGTTTCGGTTGACCCGCCCGGAGATGGTCAGATAGCCCTTCTCCCGGAGCTCAGCGTTGAGCTTATGGATCACCTTGTAGGCGTGGGACTTGGAGATGCCCAGCTCCTGGGCCACTTCCTCCACGCGCATAAAGTTTTGTGCCTGCATTGAAAATACCTTCCTTTCTTCGTTGATGGCTGCTGCGGCTGGATATTGTGTTCCATAAATGCCTCCTCACTTTCGTCCGCCACTTTTTTCCCGGATGTATAACCAGAGATTGCGGCAGTTCTTTTTTGTTTATTGATTCTAAGCTATTATGCTTAGCCTATTGTCATTATACTAAGCAAAATAGCCTTTGTCAATCGGAGCGCGCAAAATAAATTAAAAAAAATTGTTTAGTATTCTCTTGACTTTCCTAAGCATTTCTGCTACGCTTTCCTAAAGACAACCAACGATTGGAGCTGATGATATGGCAATTGGCGAACGGATTCACTTTTTCCGTCTCCTGCGGGGGATGACACAGAAGTATCTCGGCATGGCGCTGGGTTTCCCGGAGAAGTCTGCTGATGTGCGCCTGGCTCAGTACGAAACAGGATCAAGAACCCCCAAAGCAGACCTGACTGCCGCCTTAGCCCAGGTACTGGATGTCTCGCCCCATGCCCTCTCTGTCCCGGATATAGACTCCTATGTGGGGCTGATGCACACCCTGTTTACCCTGGAGGACAACTACGGGCTCAAGATCAGTGAGATAGATGGAGAAGTTTGCTTAAAGGTCGATGTGCGGAAGAACAAGGATGCTGCCCGGCTGCACGAGATGCTCTGTTCCTGGCAGCAGGCCGCTGCCCTGTTGGAGGCGGGCGAGATCTCCAAAGAGGATTACGACAAATGGCGCTACCATTACCCGGAATTTGACAAGACCCAGAACTATGTGAAGGTGCCGCCCCAAGATTTCGTTTGACCCTCCCACTTGTAGGACACGGGAGAGGCCGTTTGTTGCACAAGACAATAATAAAAAGAAAAAGAGAGCTAACTGACTAATCAAAATCAGTTAGCTCTCTTTTTATAAATAATGAAAAAGTGTTGCCAAATCGTTGCCACGAAGGGCCTTAACCCCTAAAAAAACCAGTCATATCAGGCTTTTCCGGGTCTCTGAAATCATTCCCACTCAATCGTTCCCGGGGGTTTGGACGTGATGTCGTACACCACGCGGTTGACGCCAGGGACCTCACCGATGATGCGGTTCATGATCCGCTTGAGCAGGGGCCAGGGCAGTTCAGCGGCCTCTACCGTCATGGCGTCGGTCGAGGTGACGGCACGAATCGCCAGTACATGGTCATAGGTGCGCGAATCTCCCATGACGCCGACGGTACGCAACGGCGTGAAGACGGTAAAGTACTGCCATACATCCTGCTGCAGGCCGGCATTGGCGATCTCCTCGCGCAAAATTGCGTCGCTCTCGCGCACGATGCGCAGCTTGTCTTCGGTGATATCGCCCAGGATGCGGATGGCAAGGCCGGGTCCGGGGAAGGGCTGACGCCAGACCATCTCAGGGTCGATGCCAAGCGCAATGCCCAGTGCCCGCACTTCGTCCTTAAAGAGCAGGCGAAGCGGTTCTACAAGGCCCTTAAAGCCGATATCTTCCGGCAGGCCGCCCACATTGTGATGGCTCTTGATGACGTCGGCCTGCCCCATGCCGCTCTCGATCACATCGGGATAGATCGTGCCCTGTACCAGAAAGTCCACCGCGCCGATCTTCTGCGCCTCTTGCTGGAAAACCGAGATGAACTCGTTGCCGATGATCTTGCGCTTTTGTTCGGGGTCGGTCACCCCGTGCAGTTTTTGGAGAAAGCGCGGCCCTGCGTCGACACGGCGAATGTTGAGCCCCAATTTTTGGGCGTAGGTGGCCATGACCTGATCGCCTTCATCTTTGCGCAAAAGGCCGTGGTCCACAAAGACGCACGTCAACTGTTCGCCCACCGCCCTGTGCACCAGCACCGCTGCAACAGAGCTGTCTACGCCGCCGGATAGCGCACACAGCACCTTGCCGGTGCCCACCTGCCGGCGGATATCGGCAACCATGCTGTCTACGACGTTTTCCATCTTCCAATCGCATGCACAGCCGCACACATCGCGCACAAAGTGGCGCAGCATCTCCACGCCGTTTTGCGTGTGTGCGACTTCGGGGTGGAACTGAATGCCGTACAGGCGGCGTGCATCGTCTGCAGTTGCGGCACAGGCGCAGTGGGCGGTATGGGCGATGGCGCTAAAGCCGGGAGGCAACTGTGTCACGGCATCGTTGTGGTTCATCCACACGACGCCGTCCTCAGGCAAGTCGGCAAACAGCGGGTGCGCATCAAAGTGCGTTTGCGTGGCGCCGTATTCGCGCGCCTGCATGGGGCCCACTTGTCCGCCCAGCGTATGGACCAACCACTGCTGCCCATAGCAGATGCCCAGGACCGGTACCCCCAGGCGCAGAACGCCGGGGTCGCACTGTTTGGCGTTGGGATCGTACACGCTCTGTGGGCCGCCGGTGAGGATGACGCCCATGAGCGAATCGTCCGCAAACGTGTCGATGGGCGTATCGCACGGATGGATTTCACAGTATACACCGCATTCGCGTACACGGCGTACAATCAGCTGGTTGTACTGGCCGCCAAAGTCCAGCACGATGATCTTTTGCATAGAAGCCTCCTTATGCCTTCTGGCTGCGTGCTGCGCCCACGAAGTCGCGGAACAGCGGATGCGGGCGCATGGGACGGGAGAGGAACTCCGGATGGAACTGCACGCCGACAAACCACGGGTGGTCCGTCAACTCCACGATCTCCACCAAATTGCTCTCGGGATTGATGCCCGAAGCGCGCAGGTTGTTGCGGAACAGCACTTCGGCAAAATCGCTGTTGAATTCGTAGCGATGGCGATGGCGCTCATAGATCAGCGGCTCGTCGTAGGCCGCATACGCCAGCGTATCCGGCGTCAGACGGCAGGCGTACTGGCCCAATCGCTGTGTGCCCCCCAGGTGGGTGACGCTCTTTTGCGCCTCCATCAAATCGATGACGGGGTAGGGGGTATCGGGATTCAGCTCCGTGGAATTGGCATCGCTGAGGCCTTCGACGTGGCGCGCATGCTCGATGACGGCCATCTGCATGCCCAAGCAGATGCCCAAATAGGGCTTTTGATGCGTGCGGGCATGTTGCACGGCGAGAATCATCCCCTCGGTGCCGCGCGGCCCAAATCCACCGGGCACCAGCACGGCGTCGCAGTGCTTGAGGCGCTCGTCCACATTTTCTGGGGTCAACTCCTCGGATTCGATCCAGTCGATGTGCACGCGCGTATCGTGAAATGCGCCTGCATGGCACAGCGATTCACTGACGGAAAGATATGCATCGTGCAATTTGACGTATTTACCCACCAGCCCTACGGTGATCTCGTGCTTGGGCGAGACGACGCGCTGCACCATCTGCTTCCACTGCGATAGATCGTGCGGGCCGTCGGGCAGGCCCAGACGCTCCAGCACGCGCTCGCACAGCCCCTCGTTCTCCAGCATCAGCGGCACTTCGTAAATGGTGGAGACGTCCGCGTTCTCGACCACGCATCCCTCGGGGACATTGCACAGATACGAAAGCTTGTTTTTGATCTCGGCATCCAGCGGATATTCGGTACGGCACACCAGCACATCCGGTGCAATGCCCATCGAGCGCAACTCGCGTACGCTGTGTTGCGTGGGCTTGGTCTTGAGCTCTCCCACGCTCTTGATATACGGGATGTACGTGAGGTGAACCGACGCGGTGTTCTGCATCCCCGCTTCCATGCGGAACTGGCTGATGGCCTCGATGAAGGGAAGACCTTCGATGTCGCCCACTGTGCCGCCAACCTCAACCAGCAAAATGTCCACGCCGTCCGCCGCGTACACGCGGCGAATGTGCTCCTTGATGGCGCCGGTCAGATGCGGGACGACCTGCACCGTACCGCCGTTGAAGTCGCCACGCCGTTCGCGCTCGATCAGTTCCGAATATACCCGGCCCGAGGTGACGCTGTTGGCGCTCTTGAGGTTGCGGTCGATAAACCGCTCGTAATGCCCCAGATCCAGATCGGTTTCACCGCCGTTGTCGGTGACAAACACTTCGCCGTGCTGGTAGGGGTTCATGGTGCCCGGGTCCACGTTGAGGTAGGGATCCAGCTTCATCATGCTGACCTTGTATCCACGGCTCTTGAGCAGCACGCCCAGCGAGGCGGATGTGACGCCCTTGCCCAGCGACGACATGACGCCACCGGTGATAAATACGACTTTCATGGTCAACCCCCGCCTTCCTTATACGCGCAATTCGCCAATGGGGCCATCCACGGCTCCTTCGAGCAATGGATCGATGTGTGTATGGATAAAGGATTCCACCTGGCTGGCGCACCGGCCGGTATACAGCCGGGCATCCAGGACGTTTTGCAGTTCCGCCTCGTTCAGGCCAAAGGCCGCGTCGTTCGCGATGCGCTGCAATAGATCGTTGTCCAGGCCGTCCGCCTTCATGCGGCTGGCCGCAGCCTGCGCGTGCACGCGAATGCGCTCGTGCAGCGCCTGCCGGTCGCCCCCGCGCTTGACCGCCTCCATCAGGATGTTTTCCGTCGCCATAAACGGCAGATTGCTGTCGATGTTGCGCGCAATCATCTTGGGGTACACCACGAGCCCGCCGGCTACATTGGCGTAGATCTCCAAAATGGCGTCCACGGCCAAAAATGCCTCAGGGATGCTGATGCGGCGGTTGGCGGAATCGTCCAGCG
>DXZF01000258.1 GCA_019415425.1 Bacillota bacterium
GTCGTGGAAGAACCCGCAGCTGACGGTGGACATCAACCTCAAGGGCACGCTCAACCTGCTGGACGCGTTGCGTGCGATGGATCGGCCGCCGCGCACGCTGCTCATCGGATCGGGCGAGGAGTACGGCGCCATCCGGCCGGAAGAGACCCCGGTACGCGAGGAGAACGTGCTGCGCCCCGGCAACCTCTACGCCATGACCAAGGCAGCCCAGAATATGGCCGGCAAGATCTACGCCGACGCGTACGGGCTGGACATCGTCATGGTGCGTGCGTTCAATCATATTGGGCCCAATCAGGCGCCGATGTTTGTCGTAGCGGACTTCTGCAAACAGGTGGCCGAGATCGAGTGCGGGTTGCGTGAGCCGGTGATGCACGTGGGCAACCTGTCGGCCCGGCGGGACTTTACCGACGTGCGCGATGTGGTGCGTGCCTACGGCCTTCTGGTGGAAAGAGGGCAAAAGGGCGAGGTATACAATGTGGGCAGTGGACATGCTGTGTCCATTCAATCGGTGCTGGATCGCATTTTGGCCCAGGCGGCCTGCCAGGTGGACGTAGAGGTCGACCCCGCGCGCCTGCGCCCGGTGGACGTGCCGGTCATCGAAGCGGATATCCAAAAGCTCAGGGCCTGTACGGGCTGGCAGCCGCATATTGCACTGGAGCAGACCATTGCCGATACGCTGCAGTATTGGCGCAAGTCCCTGGCGGAGGGAGCACACCAAGCATGAAGACAATCAAAGAACTGGTTGCGTATCGGGAGATGATTATCTCCATGGTGCGAAAAGACCTGCGCGGTCGATATAAGGGCTCTGTGCTGGGCTTCTTGTGGACCTTTATCAATCCGTTGCTGCAACTGGTGGTGTACACGATCGTGTTCTCCACCATCATGCGCAACGGAATCGACAAATTCTATCTGTTTTTATTCGTAGCGCTCGTGCCCTGGATCTTCTTCCAGTCTTCGCTTACCGGTGGGTGTATGACCGTGCTGGGGCAGAAGGAAATGGTCAAAAAGATCTATTTCCCGCGCGAGGTGTTGCCGATTGCGTATGTGACCAGCAGCTTTGTCAACATGCTGTTCAGTTTCATCGTCATCTTCGTTGTGGTGCTCCTCTCGGGCGTGCCCATCAACCTGCTGGCCATCTGCTGCCTGCCCGTTGTGATGGCGGTAGAGTACCTACTGGCGCTGGGCATCGCGTTTTTGACGTCCGCCATCACGGTGTACTTTCGCGATCTGGAGCACATCCTGGGCATTTTGAGCATGGCGTGGATGTACATGACCCCGGTCATCTACAGTATGGACATGATTCCCGCGCGGTTTCAATCGCTGTTCATGCTCAATCCCATGACCCCCATCGTCCTGGCGTATCGGGATATCCTGTACTATGCCAAGGTGCCGGAGTTGAGCACGCTTTTGCACGGCTTCCTGCTGGGCGTCGCCATCCTCATCGTGGGATGGTTGGTGTTCGGCAAGCTGAAAAAGCGCTTTGTGGAGGAACTGTAGTGAGCGTCATCAAGGTGGAAAACGTACACAAGAAATTCAGGGTGTACTATGACAAGGGGCAGACCTTCAAGGAAAAACTGCTGTTTCGCAACCGCAACCGGCACGAGGATCGCTGGGTGCTGCGCGGCATCGATTTTGAAGTCGAGAAGGGCGAGGCCATCGGCCTGATCGGTGAAAACGGCAGCGGCAAGAGCACCATGCTCAAGCTGATGACCAAGATCATGTACCCGGATGAAGGCAAAATTGAGATTCAAGGGCGCATCTCCAGCCTGATCGAGCTGGGGGCAGGCTTTCATCCGGATATGAGCGGGCGCGAAAATATCTATACCAACGCCGCCATTTTCGGCCTGACGCGCAAGGAGATCGACAAGCGCCTGCAGACCATCATCGATTTTAGCGAGCTGCAGGAGTTTATCGACAACCCGGTTCGCACGTACTCCAGCGGTATGTACATGCGCCTGGCGTTTGCCGTGGCCATCAATGTGGATGCCGATGTACTGCTGATCGATGAAATCCTGGCGGTGGGAGACGCCAACTTCCAGAGCAAGTGCTTCAACAAATTGCGGGAGATCAAGGCAAACGGCACGACGATCGTCATCGTCTCGCATGCGCTGGGCCAGATCGAGCAGATCTGTGAGCGCACGGTGTGGATCGACCAGGGCAAGGTGCGCATGATCGGTTCCCCCTTTGAAGTACACCCCTGTTATATGCAGTGGATGGGGGAAAAGGCGCACGGGCAGCATGTGATGCACGCCCCCGAAAACGAGGGGAAAGAGCCGGAACAGGCGGAGCAGGCGCCACAGGAGCAGGCGCCCCAGCAGGAAAACCGCTGGGGCAGCGGAGAGGTGCGCATCACCTCCGTGCAACTCATCGGGGCGGACGGAACGCCCAAAGATGTCTTTTCCACAGGCGAACAGATGCAGGTGTTCCTCAGCTATACGTGCCACAAAGACGTACAGGCGCCGGTTGTGGGCATTGGCATTTTCCGCAACGACGGCGTCAACTGCTACGGCACCAACACCCTGATCGATCAGATCCCCCACGTGGAACTTCAGCCGGAAGGGTATATTTGCTGTATGATTGATGCAAACAATCTGTTGGAGGGAGAGTATACGCTGGACGTATCCATCCATGCCGAGGACGGGTTTGCCTACGATTACTTCAAGCGGGCTGTACAGTTCCGCATGTATTCGGAAATCCGGGACACCGGAATCATGCGCATGCCGCACCGCTGGAAGATCGACTGATACAGACAAAAGGAGGATTTCGATGCAATCACAGGATCAGACATCGACACCGTCTGTCGATATTGAAAAAATCTTGCAGGAGATCCGCGAGGAGATCCAGCAAAAGGGGTATACCTACGATCAGCTGGATTTTCAGGATATTCCCATTGTGCACCAGCAGAAATATCAAAAGTACGAGCATTTCGACGCGGCCCGCTTTGCGCAGGAACTGCAACAGCTCAATGCGTTTAAGGAAGTACAGGCGCATCGCCCGCTCGCTACGCGCATTCCCGTGATCGGCTTTCTGGTCGTCTTTATCAAGAAGGTCATTCGCAGGCTGCTGCGCTTTTACATTGAACCCATCGTGCGGGATCAAAATCAGTGGAACACCATGGCCGTTGCCTGTTTGCAGTCCGTGGAAGCGTTTGTAGAGCAGATGGGGCAGACGCAACAGCAGCTGCAGACCTTGCAGGCACTGCAGGAAGAAAACCGCATTTTGAAGGTGCGCGTAGAGCGCATGAAACGCGATGTTGAGCAGGGGCAGCAGGCCCTTGAGCGGCTGACGCAGCAGATGGATGGCCTCCGTGAACGGCAAATTCGGGAGGAGGAGCCCTCTTGAAGATTGTCCAAGTATTGGAGACGCTCTCTTTTGGCGATGCGGTCAGCAATGACGCGGTGGCGATGAAAGACGTCATCGCATCCATGGGATATGAGACGGAGCTCTACGCGGTCGACATCCATCCCAAGTGCACTTCCATGTGCAAGCCGTACAGCAAATTTCCGTCCATGCAGCCGGACGACATCCTGATCTTCCACAATTCCATCGGAAGCGATCTGTGCTTTGCGTTGGACAAATTGCCGTGCCGGAAGATCATGGTCTATCACAACGTGACACCGCCCGCTTTTTTTGCCCCCTACCAGCCACTGACCACGACCGTGCTGGAATATGGGCTGGAGGGCACGCGATACCTTTCGGACAAGATGGACTACTGTCTGGCCGTCTCGGAATTCAACAAGCGGGACTTGCAGCAGATGGGGTATACGTGCCCGATCGATGTGCTGCCCATCATCATTCCGTTTGACGACTACAAAAAAGCGCCCAACAAACGCGTCCTGCAGCGATATCACGACGGCAGGCACAACGTGGTTTTCACCGGCCGGGTTGCGCCCAACAAACGCCACGAGGATATCATTCAGGCCTTTGACTGCTACCAGAAACTGTTTGATCCCAAGGCGCGGTTGTTTTTGGTGGGCTCCTATGGGGAAGGGGATCCCTACTACCTTCGCCTGAAGGCCTATTGCGAAAAGCTCAAAGTGCGCAACGTGCTCTTTACCGGGCACATCCCATTTGATGAGATTCTGGCGTATTACCATCTGGCCGATCTGTTTGTGTGCATGAGCGAGCACGAAGGCTTTTGCGTGCCCCTGGTGGAAGCGATGTTTTTTCAGGTGCCCGTCTTGGCCTATGAAAGCACGGCAATCCCCTCTACGCTGGGCGGGGCCGGTCTGTTGCTTCAAGAAAAAGATCCCGTTCTCTGGGCAGCGTGTATGGACCGGGTGCTGAGGGATCAACAATTGCAAAAGCAGCTCGTTGACGGGCAGAATTTGCGGTTGCAGGATTTGCAATACGAGCGGATCAAGGAACAATTTGTCGCATATCTTCAGGCATTCATACAGCAGGGTGCCGGCAAAGAGGAGGCATAGGCAGCAAGTGAAAGTAATACAGCTGGTTCCCTCCCTGTACTATGGCGATGCCGTGGGAAATGATGTGCTGGCCCTGGACGACGCGATGAAGCGGGCGGGCATTGAGACCAAAATCTATGCACAATACATTGAGCCACGTTGCAAGGGGCGAGCGGAGGACTGGACCCGGTTTCGCGGAGCTTCCCGTGATGATGTTGTGATCTACCACATGGCCTCGGGCGCAGGCATGGCCGATGGATTTGCAAAGCTCTCGTGCAAGAGGCTGCTGTTTTACCACAATGTGACGCCCAAGGCATTCTTTGAGCCGTACTCCCTGGAGACGGTCAAAGCCGTACAATTGGGCCTGGATCAGGTGAAGTACCTGGCCGCCCACACGGATTACTGCCTGGCGGATTCTGAATTCAATCGCCAGGATCTGCTGGCAATGGGGTACAATTGCCCGATCGAGGTGCTCCCCATTCTCATTCCGTTTGCGGATTACGAAAAAGAGCCGAACCAAGAGGTCGTGCGCCGTATGAGCGACGGCAGGACCAACATCGTGTTTGCCGGCCGGGTTGCGCCCAACAAGTGCCATGAGGACATCCTTGCAGCCTTTGATGCATACAAGCGGTTGTGCGATGCACAGGCGCGCTTGATTCTGGTGGGCAACTACGATCGGAAGGATCCCTATTACCAGCGGCTTGTCGACTATGTGCAGGCGTTGGGGGTAGAGGATGTGCTGTTTACCGGCCATATCGCATTTGATGAAATTTTGGCGTACTACCGAACGGCCGACTGCTTTGTGTGCATGAGCGAACATGAGGGCTTTTGCGTGCCCCTGGTGGAAGCGATGTTCTTTGACGTGCCAATCGTTGCATACAACAGCACCGCCATTCCGTATACCCTGGGAGGCGCCGGTCTGTTGGTGGATGAGAAGGACCCGGTTTTGGTGGCCAAACTGATTCAACGGGTGGTGCAGGATGCGCATTTGCGCGAAGCGGTATTGCAATCACAGCGTATACGGTTGCAGGCGTTTGCGCATGATCGGATTGAAGCGCAATTTCTGTCCTGCCTGCAAAGGCTGATGGAGGCCAACGCATGAAAAAGCGAATTGCGATCGTCAACCAACGATATGGAAAAGAGGTCATTGGCGGATCGGAATACTATACGCGCCTGATCGCAGAGCGCCTCAAAGATCGCTATGAGATCGAAATCCTTACCACCAGGGCCAAAGACCATGAGACATGGGCCAACGAGTATCCCGCTGGCCTGCAACAGGTGGACGGGATTCCCGTGCGCAGATTCTCCACGGAAAAAGAGCGGAAGATCAGCCAGTTCGGGCCGATCAATGCCCAGGTCTGCCTGGGCGATCGCCGAACGCGGGAGCAGGAGGAGTTTTGGCTCAAAGAGCAGGGACCGCTCGTGCCGTCGCTGATCACCTATATCCGGGAGCATAAGGACGACTACGATGCCTTTGTGTTCGTCACATATCTCTACTACCCGACGGTGCTGGGATTGAAGGAGGTCGCACACAAGTCCATCCTGATTCCCACAGCGCACGAGGAACCGCCCATTCACTTTTCCATATATCGGGATGTGTTCATCGGCCCGCGCGCCTTCGTCTTTCTCACCGATGAGGAACGGGAGCTGGTCCATCATCTCTTTGGCAATGAAGCGGTCGAACACGAGGTGGCGGGCGTGGGGATCGATGTGCCCCATGATGTGAATGCAGCGCGTTTTCGCAACAAACACAACATTGCGTCGCCGTATGTGACATATGTGGGCCGCATTGAAAACGGAAAAGGGTGCGAGTGGCTCATCAAATATTTTGTCGAATATAAAAAGCGCAATCCCGGCGAACTGAAACTTGTGCTGATGGGAAAGAAGCTGATCGACATCCCCAAGGACCCCGATATCGTATGCCTGGGCTTTGTCAGCGAACAGGACAAGTTCGACGGTATGGCGGGCGCAGAGGCGCTGCTGCTTCCGTCTGCGTTTGAGAGCCTGTCGATCTCGGTACTGGAAGCGATGAGCGTCGGCACGCCGGTGATCGTCAACGGCGTATGCGAAGTGCTCAAAGGGCATTGCCACAAGAGCAACGCAGGATTGTATTACACAGACTACTTTGAATTTGAAGGCTGTGTCAACTACCTGCTTTCGCACCCGCAAGAATCGGCGCAGATGCGGGAAAACGCCCGGCAGTACGTGCACGACCACTATCGCTGGGACGTGATCATGCGGCAGTTTGACCGCATCATCCAAACTGTGACGGAACAATCCAAATAGGACAAGGGGAATCGATGAAAATTGCCTGGGACGCGCAATTGCTGATGGACCCGGAAAAGACCGGGATCGGCTTTATGGCGCAAAACATCATACGGTCTTTTGCCGGCAATCCGCAGATACAGGGCACGCTCAACGTCTTTACCATGCGCAAAAGGCGCAGGCATCCGGAGCAGCTGCAGCGCATCCTGGACTATGCCAAACTGGGGTACGACATCCACGCGTGCGGATGGTTCCACGATGTGGCGTACAAGATGATCTGGAACTTTCTGCCGCTGCCATATCATTGGTTTTTTGGCAAAGAGGCCGATATCACGCATTTTTTCAACTACTATGTGCCGCCGGGGGTACATGGCAAGGTGATCACCACGGTGTGTGACATGGTGTGCGAAGCATACCCCGAAACCATGAACCGAAAGACCCGCACAATGCTCAAGATGAGCTTGGAAAAATCCTGCAAGCGCGCCGACTGCATCGTGACGATCTCGGAATTTAGCAAGCAGGAGATCATGCGCTACATGCACATTCCGGAGCAGAAAATCGAGGTGGTGCCGTGTGGTGCGGATGTGGAAACCTACCACCCCAACTGGGACGAGGCGGCGATCCAACGCGCCAAAGCGGCCTACCGCATCGGTTCGCCGTATTTTCTGTATTTGGGCACGTTGGAGCCGCGCAAAAACATCGAACGGCTCATCGAGGCGTATGCACAGTTCAAGGGCAAGCATCCGCAGGCGCCCAAACTGGTGCTGGCCGGGCGCAAAGGATGGCTGTACGACAGCATTTTCGAACGGGTACAGCAGTGCCAAATCGAAGCGGACGTCATCTTTACCGGCTACGTCAAGAGCCAGGATGTGGCGCCGCTGATCTGCGGAGCGCTGGCCTTTGTATTCCCCTCGCTGTACGAAGGGTTTGGCCTGCCACCGTTGGAGGCAATGGCGTGCGGCACACCGGTCATCGCAAGCGATGTGGCGTCCATTCCCGAAGTGGTGGGCGACGCGGGCCTGTTGGTAGACCCATTGCAGCCCGCGCAACTGTGCGATGCGATGCAGCGCGTATGGCTGGACGAAGCGCTGCGCGCCGAACTGCGCCAAAAGGGGTTGGCGCGCGCGCAAACGTTTACGTGGAAGGCGCAAGCCGAGCGCATGCTGGACGTATATGCGCGCGTATACGCCAAGGAATGAGGGGATCTGTGTGGACAAACTGCATATTCTGCAAGTAAACAAGCTGTATGCGCCCTGGGTGGGCGGCGTGGAACGGGTGGTGCAGGACGTAGCCGAAGGCCTGCGCACCCGAACCGATATGCAGGTGCTGGTATGCCAGCCAAAGGGGAAAGGCCGAACGGATGTGGTCGGTGGCGTCCCCGTTACCCGTGCCTCCAGCCTGGGCACGTTTTTTTCCATGCCGGTATCGTTTTCCTTTTTCCGATTGCTGCGCAAGATGAGCCGCGGGAAGCAGATCGTGCAGTTTCACATGCCGTTTCCGCTGGCGGATCTGGCGTATTTCTTTTCGGGCTACAAGGGCAAAGTGGTGCTGTGGTGGCATGCGGACATCGTGCGGCAGAAGAAACTCATGTGGGTGTACAAGCCCATCATGCAGCGCTTTTTGAAGCGCGCCGACTGCATCGTGGTCGCCACGCAGGGGCATATCGACAGCTCGGCCTATTTGGGGCCGTACAGGGACAAGTGCAGGATCATCCCGTACGGATTGGACATACCCGCCTATCAGGCGCAGGTTGCGGCGCATTCGCCGCTTGCGCAGGCGCAGGGCAAACGGATCCTGTTTATCGGTCGCCTGGTCTATTACAAGGGCGTAAGCGTGCTGCTGCGTGCATTTGCAAATGTGCGTGGGGCGGAATTGTTTTTGGTGGGCGATGGGCCGCTGCGCGAGGAACTGCAGGCCTTCACGCAAGAGGCAGGCATGTCGGAACGCGTGCACTTTTTGGGCAAGCTGCCCGATGAAGAGGTCAAAGCATGCCTGCGCGATTGCGATTTTTTGGCGTTTCCCTCCGTGGCCAACAGCGAGGGGTTCGGCCTTGTACAGCTGGAGGCAATGTCGTTTGGCAAGCCGGTGATCAACACCAGTTTGCCCACGGGCGTACCGTATGTCAGCCTGGATGAGGTGACGGGACTGACCGTACCGCCCGAAGATGAACACGCGCTGGCACAGGCCATGCAGCGGATGGTGGACGACGATTCCATGCGTGCGCAGATGGGCGCGCGCGCCAAAGCGCGCGTGGAGACGGAATTCAATCTGCAAACCACGCTGCAAAAGCTGTTGGACTTATACGATGCGCTTGCGGCCTCGGAAGGAGAGCAGCATGCAGCGCAGACGTGAACGACGCTTGGCAGCGGAGAAAGGGGCGCAGACGATCCAGACT
>DXZF01000259.1 GCA_019415425.1 Bacillota bacterium
ACCTCGCCGCCATACACGCCGACGCTGATGCCCGCGTTCTCCACCGCGATGGCGTCGGCCTGCTGCGCGCCCTGCTCGATGGCGCGCTCCACCAGTTGTCTGACCACCTGTTCCATGTGTTACGCCTCCCTTCCGCCGACGAGAATGCGGCTGACGCGGATCAGCGGTTGCCCCACGTTTGTGGGCACGCTGCCCGAGATGGAACCGCACATGCCCTGTCCCATCGACATATCCGGCCCCACCGCGTCGATGCGCTGGATGATCTCGCTGCCCTTGCCGATCAGCGTGGCCCCGCGCACCGGCCGATCGATCTTGCCGTCCTTGACCCAGTAGCCCTCCTGCACGGCGAAGTTGAATTCGCCGGTCAGCGGGTTGACGCTGCCGCCGCCCATCTTTTTGGCGTACAGGCCGTTGTCGATGCCGCTGATCATGTCGGTATCGTGGCCCGCGGCGATGTACGTGTTGGTCATGCGGGAAGTGGGCGCGAAGCGGTAGTTCTGGCGCCTTCCGTTGCCGGTGGGGTTCATATTCATGCGGCGTCCGCCCAGAATGTCGATCATGTAGTTCTTCAGGATGCCGTTTTCAATCAACACCGTACGCGAACTGGGCAACCCTTCATCGTCGTACCCGATGCTGCCCCATTGCCCCGGCATATCGCCATCGTCAATCGCCGTGACCTTGTCGCTGGCGATCTTCTGGCCCAGTTTGCCGCTAAATTCGCTGTTGCCGCGCGAGACGCTGGTCGCTTCCAACGAATGCCCGCACGCCTCGTGAAAGATCACGCCGCCAAAGCCGCCGTCCACCGCCACCGGAAACTGCCCGGCCGGGCAGAACGGCGCATCCAGCATGATCAGCGCGCTCTGTGCCGCCTCGCGCGAGACGGCGTCCACGTCCAGATCGTCAAAGAATTCAAAGCCGCGTCCCGCGCCGGGGCCCTCAAAGCCCGTCTGCATCTCGTTGCCCTTGGCCGCCACGGCCGCAATGGCCAACCGCGTGCGCGCCCGTTCATCCTCGGCCCACACGCCGGTGCTGTTGGCGATCCACACGTGCTGGTGGACGCTCATCACCGTGCCGGTGGCCTGCACGATGCGTGCGTCCACGGCCCGGGCTGCATCGTGTGCACGCCGTGCGATGTCGGCATACGCCTGAAGCCGCACCGTACCCGGCGCGATGCCGGCGCGCTGCAGCGGCCGCGGGGGCTGCACCACAAAATCCCTGCACATTTGCCCTTTGGCCGCCTGCAGCGACTGGGCAGCCGAAACGGCCGCCTCCACAAGCGCCTTCTGGCTGGTATCGCAGGTGTACGCGTATGCGCAGTTGGTACCGCTCATCACGCGCACGCCGGCGCCGTAATCGCGGCCCGAAAGCGCCGTATCCACCTTCTGATCGCGATAGACGACATGGGTTTGCTGCGTATCCTCGACAAACACCTCGGCAAAGTCGCCGCCGTGCGCAATGGCCGCCTCAAGCGCAGCCCATATGCTCTGTCTGTCCATCTTCATCCTTCCTTTCCGTGTGCGGGCGCGCCTGAATCGGCCCCGCCCGCTGCGTTTAATCGTCCTGTGTCAGCTGTCCGCGGCGCAGCTTTTGCTCGCGGATGCCCTTTTCCTGCCCCAGCGTACCCGGCACGTAGTAACGGTGCCCCTGTACGCTCTTGGGCGCATAGTCCTGTTCAATATAATGCCCTGGAAAATCGTGCGGATACAAATACCCCTTGCCGTTGCCCAGCTTTTCTGCGCCGCTGTAGTGCGTATCGCGCAGGTGCAGCGGCACGGGCTCGTTGATCTGATCCTGGACATCGGCAAAGGCGGCCTCCACCGCCTGCGCCACGCTGTTGCTCTTGGGGCTTTCGCACACGTAGATGATCGCCTGCGCCAGAGACAGCCGCGCCTCGGGCAGGCCGATCTGCTCGAGCGCCTGCGCCGCCGCCACGGCCTGCACCATGGCCTGCGGATTGGCCAAGCCGACGTCTTCGCTGGCGTGCACGATGATGCGCCGCGCGATGATGCGCGGATCCACGCCCGCATAGACCATGCGCGCAAACCAGGCCAATGCGGCGTCGGCGTCGCTGCCGCGCAGGGACTTGCAAAAGGCGCTGAGCATATTGTAGTAGTGTTCGTCGTCGACGTTGACCACGCGCTGCTGGATGCTCTCCTGCGCAATTTCAAGCGTAATGCGGATCACGCCGTCGGCATCCGGCGGCGTACTGCCCACCGCCAGCTCCAAAGCGCTCAAAGCCGTGCGCGCGTCGCCGTTGGCGACGTTGGCCCAGTGTGCCGCCACGCCCGGCAGCAGTTCGATGCGCGTGTCGGCATAGCCACGCGGATCGTGCAGTGCCCGGTCGATGGCGCACTGGATATCGCGCTGCGAAAGCGGTTCAAACTGAAAGATCCGGCACCGGCTGACGATGGCGGGCGTCATCGCGATCATGGGATTTTCGGTCGTGGAGCCGATAAAGCGGATGATGCCGCTCTCCAGCGCCGGCAAAATGGTATCGCTCTGTGCGCGCGTCCAGCGATGGCATTCGTCCAACAGCACGTACGTGGTCCTGCCGTACAGCTTTTGATCGCTCTCGGCCTGCTCGAGGATGCTGCGCATCTCCTTGACGCCGGTGGAGACGGCGTTGATCTTGACAAACCGGCTCTGCGTGGTGTGCGCGATGATGGCGGCCAGCGTCGTCTTGCCGCAGCCGGGCGGGCCAAAAAAGATGCAGCTGGTGAGCGTATCCGTCATGATGGCGCGGCGCAGCAGCCGGCCGGGGCCGACGATGTGCGCTTGGCCGATGAATTCATCCAGCGTGCGCGGGCGCATGCGGTCGGCCAGCGGCGCGCGCTTTTGCGCCATCAGCGAAAACAGGTCGTCCAAATGCTTGCCTCCCTTGCGTATGCATACGCACATACGCACCAGAATAATAAGGTTATAACAAATTTATGGGCCAAAGTACAAGGGAAAGGGAATTCCACATAAAAAATGTCACTTTCACTTGTGAAAAATAGTTGCACGATTTGAACCATACTGACATAATATTAGAAATTCCGGTTTTGCGTTTCCCCTCGCAAAGGGGATTTTTTATCATAGTAGTGTAGCAATACAATGCTGCAAAAAAGACCAGAATGAAAGGAGCATGTCTGATGGAAACACGCGTTTACAACTTCTCCGCCGGACCCGCAGTGATGCCCGAGAGCGTCCTCAAACAAGCCTCGGAGGAAATGCTCTGTCACGGCAGTGATGGAATGTCGGTAATGGAGATGTCCCATCGATCTCCGATGTATGAGCGCATCATCTTCGGCGCCGAGGCAGACCTGCGCGCCCTTATGCACATTCCGGACAATTACAAAGTGCTCTTCCTGCAGGGCGGTGCTTCTTTGCAATTTTCCATGGTGCCGATGAACCTGTACCGCAATTCGTTCAGCGCGGACTTCATCGATACCGGGTCCTGGACGCAAAAGGCGATGAAGGAATGCCAAAAGATCGGCAAAGTCAACGTACTGGCGTCCAGCAAGGCCGATAACTTTGCCTACATCCCCCAAGTGGATCCGCAAAAGATGGACCCCAATGCGGATTTTCTGTACATTGTGACCAATAACACCATCTTCGGCACGCGTTACACGTCCCTGCCCACCCCGCCCGCCGGCGTACCGCTGGTGGCGGATGCGTCCAGCAACATCCTCTCAGAAGAGATGGATGTGGAGAAGTTTGGCCTCCTCTATTTTGGCGCGCAGAAGAACGTCGGCCCGGCGGGCCTGTGCGTGGTCGTCATCCGCGAGGACTTGATCGGCCATTGCCCGGCCAACACGCCCAGCATGATGGATTACAAGATCATGGCCGACAACGATTCCATGTACAACACGCCGCCGACCTATTCGATCTATATGGCCGGGCTGGTGTTCAAGTGGATGCTGCAAAACGGCGGTGTGCCCGCATTCCAGAAGATCAATGAATACAAGGCCGGCCTGCTGTACGACTGCATTGACAACAGCAAGCTGTACCGCGGCACAGTGGAGAAAAAGGACCGTTCGCTCATGAACGTCACCTTCGTGCTGCCCAGTGAAGAGCTCAACAAGAAATTTGTCGCCCAGGCCGAAGCGGCTGGCCTTGTCAACCTCAAGGGGCACCGTTCGGTGGGCGGCATCCGCGCCTCCATCTACAATGCCATGCCGGTCGAGGGCGTCCAGGCACTGGTGCAGTTCATGGAGCGGTTTGAACGCGAAAACGCGTGAGGGGAGGACACGATGAAAAAACGCATTGCACTCTTGAACAACATCTCCTCCATCGTCTACAACGCTTTCCCGGCCGAACGGTATGAGGTGGGGAAAGACGTGGAGGACCCGCAGGGCATCATCGTGCGCAGCGCCGACTGCTCGCAGATGGCGTTTCCGCCCGCGCTGCTGGCCGTGGCGCGCGCGGGCGTCGGATACAACAACATTCCCGTCGACGCGTGCACGGCGCACGGCGTGTGCGTGTTCAACACGCCGGGTGCCAACGCCAACGCCGTCAAGGAGCTGGTGCTGGCCTCCATCATCATGGCCAGCCGCAACGTCTTTGAAGCGGTGGCGTGGGGGCAGACGCTCGTCGGCACGCAGGGCGTAGCCAAGGCGGTGGAGGCGGGCAAAAAGCAGTTTGTCGGCCCGGAAGTCAAGGGAAAGAAACTGGGCGTCATCGGGCTGGGCGCCATCGGCGCCATGG
>DXZF01000026.1 GCA_019415425.1 Bacillota bacterium
CTGCAAAGGGCACCCGTTTCGAAAGGTGCCGGTGGCGGTCAACGATTACACCGCCTATGCGGGCGATATCAACGTGCTGTTGGCATACTACAACCTGAGCGACGACATCCAGGACGAGGGGGGCGTGCGCAAACGCGTGGCCCGCGCCCTGCTCCACCACGCCTATGCCGGTGCGCGCAGGCGCCGCAGGCAGGTGGCCGAGCGCATGGAACAGCAGCTGGCCCGCCTGGCACAGCTGGAGGCGCAGCATAGCGACGATACCGATCTGACCGCGGGCTGCTTTGCCACGCTGTTGCAGGCGGTCGCCGCGCCGGGGGCGGATTTCCACGGACCGCTCGGACGCATGTTTTACAACTTGGGTCGCTGGATCTACCTGATCGATGCGCTCATGGATTATGAAAAGGACGAGCAGCAGGGCGCGTACAATGTCCTGCGCCTGCGCTACGGTTCGCTGCAAAAGGCGAGGGAGCAGACGTCGTTCTCGCTCTGGTATACGCTCAGCCAGGTAGAGCATTGCCTGATGCAGTGCGCGCCGCATGAGAGCGTGCGGCCCGTGCTGTTGCACATCGTTCAGCAGGCGCTGCCGGCGCGCACGCTCGTGGCATTAGATGAAGGAGGATGGGACGCTGAATCCCTATGAAGTGCTGGGGGTCAAACCCGGAGCCAGCGAAGAGGAAATCAAAAAAGCGTATCGGCAACTGGCCAAAAAATGGCATCCCGATCAATATATCAATACCCCGCAGTACGAGACGGCCATGGAGAAGATGAAGGAGATCAACATGGCCTATGACGCGTTGACGGGCAAAAACGTCAACCCGCAGTTTGGCGGGCAGGGCGGCTATGGCGGTGGATACACTGGTGGCTATGGATATGACCAAAATACGTACACCGGTGACGAGAGCGACGAGCGCGTGCATCTGGGCCGCGTGCGCACGCTGATCCAGTGGGGCGATATGCGTTCGGCAGAGGCGCTGCTGCTAAAGCTCAAAAATCACAATGCCGAGTGGTACTTCCTGATGGGCGTGGTGCTGGGCAGCACCGGACGGTATGACGCCGCGCGCATCCATCTGAACCAGGCGGTGGAGATGGACCCCGGCAACGCGGAGTATCGTGCGGCGCGCGATCAGTTTGAGAGCCAGGGCAGCAATTTCAAATACAGGACGACCAGGCAGGGCGCCAACCAGGATGCGATGTGCCGCATGGCCCAGTGCATGTTGCTGACCAGCTGCTGTGCTGGCAGCGGCGGTGGCTGTGGGCTGGGATCAATGTGGCCGTTGCTGTGCTTTTGTAGGTGAGTGCGATGAAGAGGGGAAGGGCTGTTTACGCGCATTCCAATCATGCGGCGGCCAAGGCGTGGATGTTTGCATGCATCTGCATCCTCTGGCAGTATTTGAGCACGTTTTTGCCGGCCTCCTGGGCCGTGCTGATGATCTGCGGATCCGGCATCTTTACCGCCCCGATGATGGTGGAGATGGAGGCAAAGCACGGGATTGCGCTGTATGTGGGCGTCTCGCTGTTTGGCATTGCGCTGCATGGGTTCTCCATCATGGCGCCGTACGTGCTGTTCTGCGGATGGTACCCGCTGATTCGCTTCTTTTTGGATGAGGCGCCGGATCAGGTCATGGCCTGGACGCTGCGGCTGTTTCTGTTCAACCTGTGCATGGCGCTGTGCGTTTACTGGGCGCCCGTGCCGCTGTTTCAGCCGTATGTGGTCTACATTCCATTCTGGGGTGTGGCGCTGATCCTGAATGCGGCGTTTGTGTTTTACCATGTGGCTGTGGGCCTGTTCGCACACTTCTACTCTGCAGTGTTGCGCCCCATATTGTAAGGGGGGATTGGGCACGATGGATTTTCTGGATCTGTTGCAGGCGTACCGGCCGGTATGCGAGCAGGAGCACCGCGCCAAGGAGCAGATGATTCTGGCGCTTTCACTGTTGGGCGACGGCGCCTTTGGCCGCCATCCCCTCATGCACTTGACCGCGAGCGCCTTTGTCGTCAACGATCGGCGCGACAGGACGCTGATGGTGTACCACCACATCTACCAGTCCTTTACGTGGCCGGGCGGGCATGCGGACGGCGAACGCGATCTATCGGCGCTGGCCCTGCGCGAAACGTGTGAGGAGACGGGCGTAACCCCCGGCGATGTGCGCTTGCTGGACCAGGGAATTGCTTCGCTGGATACGCTGACAGTGCAGGAGCATGTCAAACACGGCAGGGTTGTGAGCCCGCACCTGCACCTCAATGCTGCGTTTTTGTTGCAGGCGGATCCAAAGGCGCCTTTGCATGTCAAAGCGGATGAGAATGCAGATGTGCGCTGGCTGCCGATCGACCAGATCGAATCTCTGAGCAATGAGAGGCATATGTGGCCCATCTACCGCAAGCTGATCGCCAGGCTGTGAGAAGCCAAACGGCATGGAAAGGGGCAAAGGGCGGCGAAAGCCGCTTTTTTTGTTGCTTGAAATCGTCGCGAAAGGCAAATCGCGCGATGCCCGGTGCAATCG
>DXZF01000260.1 GCA_019415425.1 Bacillota bacterium
CAGAAGCTGCAGGCCCTGCGCCCGCTCGCCTGAGCGATTTGTGCAAAAAAAGCCCCGGCCGCCCTTGGGCGTGCCGGGGCTTTTGTGTGCCCCTCTTTACGCGGCCTTTTGCTGCGAGGACTGCTGGGCCGACTGGATATAATCCTCCACATTGCGCCTGACGATGTCAAAGCTGGCGCAGCCGCTGCGCAGGATGGCCTCGTGGAACGCGGTCTCGTCAAATGCCTCGCCCAGCGCCGTTTCGGCCTGCTCGCGCAGTTCGGCAAACTCCAGATAACCGACATAGTACGGCAGGAACACGCCCGGGTTGGACTGGATCTGCGCAAAGATCTCCTGTCCGCCCTCGTCCCAATCCACGCCGTGCGACGCCAAAAACGCCTCGGTTTCCGCCTCGTCCCATCCCTCGTAGTGGATGCCGATGTCCAACAGCAAGGTCATGCAGAAGCTGTACACGCTGTTCTGCCGCTGCAGCGTCGCCACGTCTTCCGGCAAATCGTCCAGATACTGCGTGGAGAGCAGCTCCACATACGTGGCGTACCCCTCCTGGTAGCCGGGGAAATTGGCCAGCGCCTTGCGCCACGGGTCGCTGAGCGTCTGGTACGCGTACGCGGTCTGGTACATGTGCCCCGGGAACCCCTCGTGCGCCACGGTGGTAAACATGTCCAGGCTGTCCACGCGCACGGCGCTGCTGGTGGTGTTGACGCGGATCTGCTGCTTGGTCGTGCCGTCCAGCGCGGGCAGGTTGAAGTACGCGCCCACGCCGTCCACGGCCAGGTCGCTGTCCAGCGGCGCAATCTCGTAAGAAATCTCGGCAATCTGCGGGAAATTGCCCTGCACAGACGTCTGCAGCGCCTGCAGCATGGTGTCAAAATCCTGGTACGGCGTCGTGTACGCCATCCACGCATCCAGCGCCGATGGGTTGAACAGCAGGATGCGCTGCACCTCCATCAGCGCGTCCCGCTGCACCTGTTCCAGCTGCTCCTTGACCTCTTCGATCGTGCGGGACGACCCGGTCTGATACCGGAACAACAGCTCGTAGTACGCCTTGCCGTCTTCAAACTGCGCCAGCCCCAGCGCATTGTTGGGCCTGCCGCGCAACGCCTCCACCGCTTCATACAGCCGCTGGTACGCGGGCAAAAAGTCCTGCGTGTACGCATCGGCAATCTGCTGTTTGTACGCCTGCTTGGCCTGTGCCGTGAGGAAGTCCGCCGCATCCACATTGCGCTGCATGGCCACCAGCGTCGCGCCCGCTGCGCCCCTGTCCACGATGTCCTTGCAGTATGCCGACACCTCGTCGATGTTCAGCATCAGCAACCCCGCGTCGGCCTGCTGGTTGGTATAGGCAATGATGCTGTCAAACAGCGGCCCGACGCTGCGCACCAGCGCCGGCAGGTTCTGCACGTCCTGCTCGTCGCGCAGCTGCAAATCCGACAGCACCGTCGGAATCTGCGCGTGCATGCCGGTCATGGGCTCCAGCGGGGTTCCGTAGTAGAGGAACTGCTCCTGCCCGCTCTCGATGCCCAGCTCCAGCTGGTAGAGGTACAGGTCGTACGTGTCCTGCTGTTCCTGCGTCAGCTTTTCCCTGTCAAACGCCTGCAGCGCCCGCTGTGCCTCTTGCATCTGCTGCACGCTCTGGCGCGTATTCTCGGCGCTGATCTCCGCATTGATGCGCACTTCCATCTGCGACACATCCACGCCAAAGTCCGCCGGGTTCTCCAAAAAGACGTGCGCCGTCAGATAATCCGCCTGCATGGCCGCCACAAACTGTTCGTGCATGAATGCGTCAAACGCCTGTTGCTCTTCCGCCTCGCTGCGCACGTTGCACGCCGCAAGCGATACCGTCAACAGCCCGGCCAGCACCAGCGCCGCCGCGCGTTTCAGCCTGTTCATTCCTCGCTCCCCCTCCGCCCTTTGTCTGCACGGTCGGCCTTTGCCAACCTACAGATACTATACCGGAATCCCCTTCGTTTGACCACACCCATTTGGAGCTCCATGCACGCGCGGCGGTTCGCAGGCGCTCCGCGCCCGTTCGCCACGGCGCAATGGCCGCCTGTACGGCAAGGGCGGCAGGCCCTTGCGCCTGCCGCCCTCGTCTTGTTGGCATCCCGCTACAGGGCCGTGCACAGGCAACGCAGCACGCAGCCCCTATCGCCCATGCCGCCGTGCCCCTGCGGGTGCCTCGTCTTTTCCCGATTCGGTGGCCCCTGCCAGCGTCGACGCCCCCGCTGCGCGCGGCCGCGCACCCGCTCATCCCTTTGCCCTTTTCCACTTCAACAGCAGCGCGGAATTGAGAATCACCACCACGGAGCCCGCGTTGTGGACCAGCGCCCCAATGACCGGCCCCAGCAGGCCCGTGATGGCCAGCGCAATGGCCAGGAAGTTGAGGCCCATGGAGAAGATGAGGTTGCACTGGATGGTCGTCATCATCCGCTTGGACAGCGCCAGCAGGTGCGGCAGCTCCTTGATCTCGTCGTCCACCAGCGCGATGTCCGCCGCGTCCACGGCAATGTCGCTGCCCACGCCGCCCATGGCGATGCCGACGTTGGCCTTTTTCAGCGCGGGGGCGTCGTTGATGCCGTCGCCGATCATGCAGACGTCGTCTCCCTGCCGCTGGCAGGCGTCGATGTAGTGCAGCTTGTCCTCGGGCAGGCAGTCCGCGTGCACCTCATCGATCTGCAGCTGTGCCGCGATCGCGTTGGCGACGTTGGGATGGTCCCCCGTCAGCAGCACCGGCCGCACGTGTAGCTGGCGCAGCGCGCGCACCATCTGCGCGCTCTCCTGGCGAAGCGTGTCGGTCAGCACGAGGTAGCCGGCCAGCGCATCGTCGATGGCAACGGCGATCACGGTGCCGCCCGCAACCTGCGCCGCATCGGCCTGCGAGAGCGCGTGCGACAGCGCCCGCTGCTGCTC
>DXZF01000261.1 GCA_019415425.1 Bacillota bacterium
GTCTCCACGGCCAATCTGCTCAACGATGAAGGGGATTACGAACTGATCGTGCACCTGTTCTGGGCGACGATCTTCCCCTTCCTCTCTGACGGCCCGTTGCCGGAAAATCCGCAGGCGTACGCGGCGCTTACCGCCCGCACGCAGTCGCTGTGCATGCTGCTGCCCGACGGACAGCCGCACAGCCCCATCGAGCCGGCCATCGATGGGCGGTGCTATCGGTTTGCCGAAAACGATGCGCAGCTGGAGAGCATTGCCTTTGCCCGCGAGGCAGACGGATACGCCATCACAGTGCATATTGAGGGGAAGGATTGGGTCATCCACGCCGGACGCGATCGCTGGATCCCGCAGTACGTGCCGGTAACAGACGACGACGGGTGGGCCAAATACACCTTTGTGGACGACAACACCATGGTATGCCAGGTGCAGCTGGTGCTCAAGTTGGGCACGTATAAGTTCGTCATGGCCTTTTGCGACGATACGCTCAACCTTCAGCTGCGGCCTACAGGATGGACGGATTTCCACCGCATCCAGCTGCTCTCCTATGGCGTAGCAGATTGACAGAGGCCCTGCAAAAGGGGATGGCGGCGCCATCCCCTTTTTTGCTATTTGTGCCCAGCCTCCATAACCTTGCAGAAGCCTGCCACGCCGCACACGGGTCTTTGCCATGCGATGCCAACCAAAGACAAGGCACCGGAACGCATTCCTTCCGGTGCCTTGTTGCAGATACGTGCACAATCTGCTGTATTTCCTCTTTGGATGATTGGCCAGCCTGGCAGCTAACTATCTGTCATAGCTCCTGCGGCGTGCGCGGAATACCACGAATCCGGCCAACGCACTGCCCGCTGCCAACAACAATATCCAGAGCGCGGACGGACCGTCCTGCCCCGTCGTCGGCATGGCCGTTGCGGGGATTTCCTCCGCCGCCTTTGCGTAACCGCAAACGGTGCACTGCTGGTGTCGAGCGCCAGCTTGCGTTTCCGTGGCCTCCTTGTCCGTGATCCACACAAAGGTATGCGCCGCTTCGCTCTGCCTTACCCCACATACGGTGCAGGCAAGCCAATGTTGTTGAGGATCCGACGCCCACTGCAACATATGCACCGCTTCGTTCTGCCTGATTCCGCATACAGTGCAGACGAGCCAGTGCTTTTCTGCATCAGTCGTCCACTCGGCCGCAAAGTGATGCCCTTGTGGCTCCGTATAATCATCGACATAGGAGTCGCCACAGCCCGTACAGGTATAGGTGGTGTAGCCCCGCTCCAAGCAGGTGGGCGCCGTTACGACGGGCGTATAGACGTGACCCTCTGCCGTGATAATCACCGGGGCACTTTCTGCACGCGAAGTGTGGAACGCGAGATACGGCGCATTGCCGGTCGTGACGTCACGCTTTGCACTGACGACGACGCTGTAGTTGCCGCTCTGCGCCACCGTAAGCGTCGTGCCCGTCTCGCCCGGAATCTCCACCCCGTCTTTCAACCACTGATAGGTGAAAACTGCACCCGTATGCGGATGCGACGCTTCCACACTGAGCGTGGTGCTTGCACCGCCGTGAGGCGCCGTTGTGGAGGCCGTAACGCGAATCGTAGGCGCATCGAGCGCGTAGACCGCCAGCAGTGTGATGTTGCTATCGGGCATGGCATCCTGTGCAAAGTCCCACAGCTCCTGTACATTGTAACGGTTCCACCCCACCAGGTGGTAGCCGTTGATTGCCGCGACCTCACTTTCTGTGGGAACGAGCTGCGTGTCGATCCGTGCGCCCGGCCGTACATAGGCAGTTCGATACGTGGTCCGGTTATCCGGCGCTTTAAAGTTCACCCGTACCAAATCCAGCCACACAAGCGTATTCCCCGTATTGCTTGCCGCCAGCATCATGCTCTCTTCGGTCGTTGTGAAAAGGGCTTCCGCATCGGCTGCCGACATGCTCTGCGGATAGGATACCGCCGCAGTACCGGCAGTTCTGTAATTTGCATTCACTTCAACAGGGGCGGTCGGAGCAAAGCCTTCGGCCACTTCGATCACCGGGCCGGCATTCTCGCCATCCCATAGGCACACGTCACCGGAAATGGTAGGCGAGCCGCTCAGCTTCAGCACCGGGTACCTGCCCTCCACAACGCTGTTGAGCGAAATGGCCGTGCCCGCGCCTGTAACGGTTTCTGTGCCCTCTGTTGCCGTGGCCGTGTTATCGCGAATGGTGCCGCCCTGGATGTCCACCACAGTCGCCGTGCTGTTCGTTCCATGATACGCGCAGATGCCCGCGCCGTCTGCCATATAGGGCCAGCCATCCCCATCGTGCAGCAGCGCCAGCTTATTGCCGGAGATTTCGCCGCGCTTCATGGTGAGCGTTGCCGTTCCACTCATGCTCTCGATGTAAATACCGCCGCCGCACCTGGCCGTGTTGCCCGTGATGTTTGTGCCGTTCAACGTCAGTTCGCCCGCTCCGAGGAAGCAGACGCCGCCGCCGGCGCCAACGGCCGTATTGTCTTTGATCTCGCCGCCGTTCAAGTTCAGCGTACCATTGTTGACATAGATCCCACCGCCGTCGTACTGCGTTGCCTGATTTTCGCAGATCGTACCGCCAGTGAGGTTCAGCGTGCCGCCGTGAACGCTTACCGCTCCGCCGCCGGACTGCGCAACGGTATTGCCCTTGATCTCACCGCCTGACATGTTCAAAATGCTGTTGCTCCCCACGTACACTGCCGTGTAATGGTTGTCAACCAGTTTTGCACCGCTTGCCAGGTTCAACGTGGCACCGTTTCCAACGCTGACCAGATATCCGGTGGTTCCCTCCACCTTTTGCCCGTCAATGGTGGTGTTGGAGACCGTCAATACCGCATCGCTCCCGGTGAGCTGGAGGAGCGTTCCCTTGTAATTTGCTTCCCGCTGGAGGGTCACCCCATCCAAAGAGAAGGGCGTGTCAATTGTCACCTGTCCACAGACGTAGATGACGCCGTCGTCCGCCACCAGATTCATGGCATGCGCCAGTGTTTTGACGGCATGGGCCGCATCTTCGCCGCTGTTGCTGTCATTTCCACCGCTACCGTTCACATAGACGCTCGCTTTGCGCGCGACCGTAAAGTTGCCGCCATCCTCCGTAATCCCCAATCCCGGATAGACATACTGAGAAACGTCGCTGCTGAAGGTACCGCCCGTCACCGTAATCTTTTCCGTTGCACCTGACAGGGCGTCTTTTCCATCTGCTCCCGTCAATGTTCCTCCCGAGATCTTTGCAGTTGCGTTCTCGGAAACCTCCATCGCAGCAGCACGGTTTGTGGTGACGCTTCCCCCCGTCATGGTCACCTCTGAATCGCCCTCTGCATCTACGGCAATATAATCGCCCTGAATCGTTCCGCCCGCAATGAGAAGCGTCGATGGGTAGGAGGCACTGCCGTCCAACCATATGGCGCCATTGCTCCCGGTCGTCTCCAATTTGGCGTCACCGCTTATGGTCAAATCTGTCCCATCACTGACATAGACGGTCCAGTTCCCGCCGGTGAGCGTACCGCCGGAGATGTCGATTGCAAGGCTGCCGTGTCCACTTGCAAAGATCGCATTTCTGCTTGCCGCGCTTACAGTGCCCTCCGTGATCGTTACATCCATATCCGCAGGGCTGGGCAAGCTGATCGCACTGTCATACCCTGTGCAGTGAACGGTACCGCCGTTGATCTCCAGTGCTGCACCGGATGCGCCATAGTCGTTGCATATGGCTTCCTGTGTTGTTTCGATTGTACCGCCATTTACAATCAGCGTACCGTTGCTGCCAATTTCAATCCCATAGCCATAGGACGAATGCGTGGCGGCAAGCTTCCCTCCATTGGTATCTTCCAGGGTCAGCGATCCGCCGTCCCGGATGGCGAGGAAGTAGTGATTGATTTCGCCATAGGTCTTTGTGACCGTATAGCCGTTCAAGTTCAGCGTGACGGGCTTTGTGATAAGAATATCCATCTTTTCGCTGATCTCAAAGCTGCCCGTGAGCGTCACTTCTCCGCCGGCCTCCAACGCCGCTTTCAATTCTTCTGCGGTGTTGACGCCATCATCCGCCAGAGGGGTGGCGGGGTCCTCATCCTGCTGCGTTGTGCGCAACAGATTGTTTGGACCATTGTCATCTGCGTTGTCGGTCGATGTACCTGCTGGACATCCATCTTCGTGTGTCTCTGCCGTACAGTCTTCCGCCATGGTGCACAAAACCGGATCAGGCGAAACATCTTTGTCCATCGGATCACGCAACGCATTGGGTTGCGTAATAGAGATCTCGTCTGATGGTTGCGTCGTATCGCTCTGTGCAAGTGTCACTCCGCTTACCGGCGACAAGCAGAGCGCCATGCATAGCACCATGGCGATCCATTTCCTGCCACTTCTTTTCATGCTCTTCCTCCTATTTAGAATGATTTTGGGCTTTATATAAACACAAAAAGGCCTCGCATCCTGCTCAACTTTGCAGAATGCGAAGCCCTTTTATCTGTTCTATTTTACGTACGCCAAAATCAGGTAGACTTACGCTACCTGCTTGCTTGCTTGCTTGCT
>DXZF01000262.1 GCA_019415425.1 Bacillota bacterium
TACGTGCGCTCCGTAAACAGGGTCGATTCGTCAAACGACTCGGGCTCCAGTACCACCGGCGGCAAACTGTCCACAATCTCTGCCGCAGCACGAATCAGCTCCTTGAGCCCTTCATGCGTGGCTGCGCTGACGCGAAACACGGGAATGCCCCGCGCCTGCATCTGCTGCTGCAGGCGCGCAAAGTTCTGCCCTTCAAAGTCCAGATCCGCCTTGTTGGCAGCCACAATCATGGGGCGATTGGCCAGCTCCTCGCTGTATTGCGCCAGTTCGTGCATGATGGTTTCAAAATCTTCCAGCGGATCGCGCCCTTCAATGCCCGAGACGTCAATGACGTGAATGAGCATACGCGTGCGCTCCACATGCCGCAGGAACTCGTGCCCCAGGCCCTGCCCTTCGCTCGCCCCTTCGATGAGGCCGGGGATGTCGGCCAGCGTGTACGTGCGGTTGTCGATGCTGCACACGCCCAAATTGGGCGTCAGCGTCGTAAAGTGATAGTTGGCAATCTTAGGGGTGGCGCGGGTCAGGGCGGCCAGCGTCGTGGACTTGCCCACGTTGGGGAAGCCGACCAATCCGATATCTGCAATGGACTTCAATTCCAGCCGCACCCACCGTTCGGCCTTGCGTTGCCCCGGCTGAGCAAAGCGGGGCGCCCGGCGTGTTGGCGTGGCAAATTTGGCATTGCCGCGTCCCCCACGGCCCCCGCGCAATACCGTCTTTACCTGGCCCGGTTCCGTCAAATTGGCCATGACCGCGCCCGTCTGTTCATCGTATACCACCGTCCCCAGCGGCACCTTGATGGTCAGCGGTTGCGCGTTTTTGCCGGCACAGTTGTTGGCCGTGCCCGGCGCGCCGTTATCGGCCTTGAAATGGCGCTTGTACGAAAAATCGATGAGCGTACGCAGCCCGGAATCCGCCACAAAGCAGATGTCACCGCCACGGCCGCCGTCGCCGCCGTCCGGCCCGCCGTCCGGCACATATTTTTCGCGGTGGAACGACACGCAGCCATCGCCGCCATCGCCCGCCTTGATCATGATTCTCACCTTGTCTACAAACATGCGTTTTCCCTACTTTCCCGCCCATTCTATCAGCCGTTGGCCGTCAAGGCAACCTTTGGCGCGCATTTTGCGGCGCGTCGTTTGCGCCAACTGTGCTGGCAACCCATTTAAAAAGGGTGCCGCGGTCACCCCGCAGCACCCTTTTGCCCTCACAAAAAGCTTACACCAGACCCTGTGCCATCATGGCGTCGGCCACTTTGATAAAGCCCGCCACGTTCGCGCCTACGACCAGGTTGCCCTCAAAGCCAAACTCCTTGGCCGCCGTCGCTGCGTTCTTGTAGATGTTGGTCATGATGTTCTTGAGCTGGCTGTCCACCTGCTCAAACGTCCAGCTCAGGCGAGCTGCATTCTGCGCCATCTCCAGCGCCGAGCACGCCACGCCACCGGCGTTGCTGGCCTTGCCCGGGGCAAAGAGGATGCCATTGTCCACAAACACGTTGGTCGCTTCCAGCGTGCTGGGCATGTTGGCGCCTTCCGCCACGGCATAGCAGCCGTTGGCGATCAACGTCTTGGCATCTTCCTCGTGCAGTTCGTTCTGCGTTGCGCACGGCAGCGCGATATCGCACGGCACGCTCCAGATGTTGCGGCAGCCCTCATGGTATTCTGCCGTATTGACTCGATCCGCATACTCCTTGATGCGCTTGCGCTCCACCTCTTTGAGCTGGCGCAACGTGGCAAAGTCGATGCCGTTGGGATCGTACACATAGCCGTTGCTGTCGCTCATCGCCACCACCGTGGCGCCCAACTGCGTGACCTTCTGCAAGGCGTACAGCGCCACGTTGCCGCTGCCCGAGATGACCACCTTGGCGCCCTTGAGCGATTTGCCCTTGGCCTCGATCATGTTTTCAAGGAAGTAGATCAGGCCGTAGCCCGTCGCCTCCGTGCGGCCGAGGCTGCCGCCAAAGGGGATGCCCTTGCCGGTCAGCACAGAGGCGTATTCGTTGTTTACGCGCTTGTACTGGCCGTACAAAAAGCCGATTTCACGTGCGCCCACGCCGATATCGCCGGCCGGGATGTCGGTATTGTCGCCGATGTGGCGCGCCAGCTCGGTCATGAAAGCTTGGCAAAAGCGCATCACTTCCGCATCGGATTTGCCCTTGGGGTCAAAGTCGCTGCCGCCCTTGCCACCGCCGATGGCCAGGCCCGTGCCGCTGTTTTTGAACGTCTGCTCAAAGCCCAAAAATTTCATGATGCTCAGGTTGACGCTGGGATGGAAGCGCAGGCCCCCCTTATACGGGCCGATGGCGCTGTTGTACTGGATGCGGTAACCGCGGTTCACCTGCACCTCGCCCGCATCATCGCTCCACACCACGCGGAAGAGGATCTGGCGTTCCGGCTCAGAGAGGCGCTCGAGAATCTTGGCTTTGGCCAACTCGGGGCGCTGGTCAAAGACAGGGGCAAGTGAAGTGAATACTTCGCTGACGGCCTGCAAAAACTCCGGTTCCTGCGGGTTGCGGGCTACGACTGCTTCATACGCATCGTTGACATAAGACATTGTTTGCATCCCTCCGTATCATTACCATGCTACCGCAAAACAAGCTCTTCTTGCTGTGCAACACTTACCTTACTTTTTATCACACAACAGGGATGCTTTGCAAGATTTTTTACGCTTCTTTCACCTTTTGGGATGAGCGTTTTGCCCTTTTCTGCAGTTCTGATTCCATTTTCTTTTGTTTCGCAGGCTTTGTGACGGGTTTGGCGGTGCTGCCGTTGGCAGTTTTGCCGTTGAATGTTTCACAGTACGGCGCAACCGTGCAGATTTCACATTTGGGTTTGCGTGCGCTGCACACCTGCCGGCCATGGTAGATCAGCCAGTGATGCGCATTGCTCCACTTCTCTTTGGGGATATTCTGCATCAGCTGTTCTTCCGTCTTGTGCACATCCTTAGCGTGCGCAAGGCCCAACCGGTTGCTGACGCGGAACACGTGTGTATCCACCGCGATACAATCCATTCCAAAGGCATTGGAACACACGACGTTGGCCGTCTTGCGCCCTACGCCCGGCAGCTGTTGCAACAGCTCCAAATCGGCAGGCACCTGTCCATCGTACTGCTCGACCAGGATCCGGCAAGTCGCCAGGATGTTTTTGGACTTTGTGGTATAAAACCCACAGCTGTGGATGTATTCGGCCAATTCCTGTTGCGTCATCTGCGCCATCGACTTGGCATCGGGATAGTCCCGGAACAGCGGTTTTGTGACCTCATTCACCCGCTTGTCCGTACACTGGGCGGACAGGATGGTGGAGATCAAAAGTTCAAATGCGTTGGTAAAATGAAGCCCCGGGCGCGCATCGGGATACGTCCGTTCCAGCGTGTCCAAAATGGCATCCATACGCGCGCGCTCGGCGGCTTTGCTCACTCGCTTCATGGCAATCGCCCCCTTACAAAATGCCTTCGGGGGTATTATACACGTTGTGAGGGGAACAGACAATCTTAGCGCTGGTGCAGCATGCGCAGCATCTGTTCCATTTTGGCTCGCTGCTCACGGCTGAGCATCGGCGCCACGCGATCCATCATCTGTTTCATCGCGGCCTCGTCGTATTGGCCGTTTTGCATCTGGCGCTGTGCCGTAGCAAAGAACTCCTGTTGCAGTTCCTCCTGGCTCTTCCCCTGCATGCTGTTGAGAAAGTCGCGCGCCTGTTTTTCATCCATCGTATGCTTGGCCGCGCCGGCAACCGTGCGGTTCGCCTGACCCTGCTCGCTGCCATGCCGTTTGCTGCCCATCAGATCTCGTTTCATCCCCATACACCTCTTTGGCTGTAGATTGATGCACACATTCCCGTGCGCTTCCCTGGCCATTGTATGCGCGATCAATCGGATCCGTGTCTGCACATCCAACGCCTTTGGCGCATACAGTAGCCAATGGGAGGTGTGTGATCATGCGCGCTTATCGATACCACCATTTGCCTTCGCACGCCGCGCCCTGCGCGTTACCCGCCCGGATTTCGGGGCAGGAATCCGCGCCATCGGTGGATCTGTCTGCGGTTTTGGCCATGGCTGCCTGCCTCAATCACTCCACCATGGACGATCTGGCCTCGCTGCAACCATTTTTGCCGCCGCAGGAACAGATTGCTTTCAACGCTGCGGTCCAGGCGCGCCAGGAGAGCGAACGCATGCTACAGAGCGCCAAAATCCGTACGGCCCTCGGCCAACAGCCCGCACCGGGTCCCGTGGGTTCCGTACCGTTTTTGCGCACAATGTCGGCAACACAATTCGCCAGGCAGGCGGGCCTTTCCGCGCCGCTTTCCATCATCGCCAATATGCAGGCGCGCGTGGAAG
>DXZF01000263.1 GCA_019415425.1 Bacillota bacterium
TTGCTGCTCACCGACAAGTGGTGCCGCTTTCTCAAAGAGCACCGGTTCGACGTCGGATTGAGCATGGACGGCGGTTCTGATCGTGCACGTACGCACCGCCGTCCATGCTCAATCCGACGTCGAACCGGTGCTCTTTGAGAAAGCGGCACCACTTGTCGGTGAGCAGCAATCCGTTGGTCTGCAGGTTGTTCCAGGCCGTCCAACCCTGCGGCAGGTACTTGCGCTGCAGCGCCACGACGTGCTGGTAGAACTCCAACCCGGCCAGCGTCGGCTCCCCGCCGTGCCAGGTGAAGGAGACGACCGGCCCCTTACTTGAGGCGATGGTCTGGCGGATCAGCTTTTCCAGCAGCGAATAGCGCATGCGCGTCTGCCTTGCGTGCGAAGAGTAGCGCCCCTTGTCCAGGTAGTAACAGTAGGTGCAGCGCATGTTACAGCGCGACCCCACCGGCTTTGCCATGACCACGAACGGCTGTGTGCGCGCAGCCGGTTGCGCCTGTGCCCCCGCCTCCAAACGAACCGGGCCGCTCATTCCTGCCGCTTGAGGTGCTCGTCCAAGAAGGCAAGCGCCTTTTCAAAGGAATCCATGGCCTGCTCCTGCCGGTACATGGGCTTGTCGTAATACCAGATGCCGTGCCCGGCGCCATCGTAGCGGTAGAACGTGTAGTCCTTGCCCAGTTCCTTGAGCACCGCCTCCAGCTTGTCTACTTCGTCTACGCTGGGGTTGGCATCCTCGTTGCCAAAGATGCCCAGCAGCGGGCACTGCAGATCGGCGGCGTATTCCACCGGGGCGACAGGCCGTGCCGGCGTGGCCTGCTCGGGCGTGGTGACGACGCCGCCGCCCCAGCAGTCCACCGCGGCGTCCACCCCTTCGAGCGTGCAGGCCGCAAGGAACGTGTGCCGCCCGCCCGAACACATGCCGATGACGCCGACCTTGCCATTGGCCTGGGCCTGGTGGCGCAGAAAGCGCAGCGAGCCGTCACAGTCCCCCATCACGCTCTCGTCCGGCACACCGCCCGCCTCCCGCGCGCGCTGGCTCACCTCCACGGGCGTACCGTGGCCGTACCGCTCGTAGATGTTGGGGCACAGCACGCTGTAGCCGTGCTGTGCAAAGCGGCGCGCGGCCTCGCGGCAGTACTCGTCCCAGCCGGGCATGTGGGGGATGAGCACAAGCCCCGGAAACGGCCCTGCCCCCAATGGGCGCGCGTAGTAGGCGCGGATGTCGTCCCCATTGTGGCCGGGGATGCAGATGGTCTCGGCAATCATTCCCTCGTAAGCGCCGGTGTTCAGATCATTCCACACAAAAATTCCCCCTGTCTTTTGCGCGCGTATGCGCTCTTTTCCCTTTATTATAGGGAAAAAATACCGCTTTTTCAAATGCCCCCGCATCTACGGGCGATAGTACAAATTTCCAAATTTGTGTGATCTCTGCACCGTGCAGGGCGCAGCGATCGCGGTACCCAAAGGCGGCATGCCGTCTGCACAAAGTGACAATCTATGGATGATAAAACGCAAATGCGCTGCATAGGATGTATCACACGAAGTGGACAAAGCCTTTGGATAAGGGGAGAAGACACACATGCAGGCACGCAAGTTTGAGCAAAGCGCCGCCATGCGCGGCCTGAGCCAGCGGGAAGTGGAGCTTTCACGCAGCGAACATGGCGCCAATGTGCTGACCAAGCGCAAGCGCAACGGATTCTTTCGCCAGTACCTGGCCAGCTTTGGCGATCCGATCATCAAGATCTTGCTGGCCGCGCTGGCCATCAATGTACTGTTCATCTTTCGGCATGCCGACTGGTACGAGTCGGCCGGCATCGCGATCGCGGTCTTTCTGGCGACCTTTGTCTCCACC
>DXZF01000264.1 GCA_019415425.1 Bacillota bacterium
CTTTGACTGTGCGCGCTATGCCATCATGAGCACGGGGTTTGACCCATTGTGCGTCACCAACAACGGCGCGGCCATCGTCGATAGCCGCGACGGCAGCCACAAATTTAAAAACTTCATTGCGCCCGAGGCTGTGCGCACCATCGCGCGCGAGGCCGTGGCGGCGGAGGCCTCGGTGGACATCTTTGCCAGCGAATACAGCGTCATCTACGGCCCCACAGCGCGCAAGCGCAACCAGGAGTGGGAGGACGCCTGGGCGCAAAAGCCGCAGCATCTGCAGCGGCATCAGTACGCCTATGACGATCTGGACGCGATGGTGGAGCGCGTGGCGGACTGCGCCGAGAACATCACCCTGCATGGCAAGGATTTAAACGAACTGCCGGGCGCACTGTACCGGCGCATCATCGAGCAGGGGGAATTCTACCTGACCAGCAGCCACTACATGTGCGTCGACATCATGGCGTATGGCTCGACCAAGTGGCAGGGCACGCAGCGCCTGGCGCAGCTATTGGGCGTGCGGGCGGAACATGTGATGGCCTTTGGCGACAACAGCAACGATATCGGCATGCTCACCTGGGCGGGCGTCGGCGTGGCGATGGGCAATGCGCCCGACTTTGTCAAGCGCGCGGCGGATCAGGTGACGCTGCCCAACACGCAGGCCGGGTTTGCCAAGGTCGTGCGCGCACTGCTCCAATAGCGGCCAAATTGGGGGACATCAACGCACAGTGGTGCAGGGAGGTTTATACGATGCAACAGCAACCGATCCGAATTGTCATGACCGACCTCGACGGCACGTTCATCCGCAACGTGTTTGAGCCCATTGAGGAGAACGTGCGCGCCATGGAGCGGTGCAAGGCCGCAGGCGTGCCGGTCTGCGCAGTGACGGCGCGCAACTACAATTGCGCCGAGCGGGTGTTCCGCCGCGCCAATTTTACCGATTACGTCGTCACCAACAACGGCAGCAGTATCCAGGATGCCAAGACCGGCGAAAACCTGTGGGAAAATGTGATTCCCGACGCGTGGCTGCGCGCGGCGCTGGAACTGTGCGTTCGCCTGAACGTGCCCTTCCAGGTGCACGATTCCTACACGGCGCTCCACTACGGCCCCACCAAGTCCGATGAAGAGAGCTACCTGGATCGCGAAAACCGGCTGGAGACGGATCCGCGCTTTCACACCGTGGTGGAGGACGCGCAGGACATCGATGAGATCCTCACGCGCATGAACGGGCACACGCAGCTGATCCGCATCAAGGGGGACGGCGAGCTTCCCTCCTGGTTCTACACAGAGCTGATCCGCTGTGGGGACTTCACGCTCACCTCTTCCCAGCCCAATCCCGGGCAGATGGAGATCATGGCGGCGGGCAGCGGCAAGCGCGCGGGCGCCCAACAGCTGGCGCGGCTGTTGCACATCCCGCGCGAAAACGTCATGGCGTGCGGCGATCACTACAACGACGTCGGGATGATCGAATGGGCGGGCATCGGCGTGGCGATGGGCAACGCGCAGCCGCGCGTCAAACAGCTGGCCGACTACGTGGCGCCGGTGTACACCGAGGGCGGCGTGGCCGATGCGATGGAGCGGTTTGTGCTGGCACAGCGGGCGTAAAGATGCAGGGAATATGGAAAGCACACGGCCAAGGCCGTGTGCTTTTTTCTGTGCAGTTGCAGTGGCGATCAGGACGCGCTCTGTTCGTCCGCCATGTCCAGCAGCTGCAACTGCAAAACCGAGTACAGCCCGCCCAGAAATGCCGTATTGGTCGGGCGGCTCACGTCCTTGTATACGCCAAAGCACTGCTCCAGTACGGCGCGATTGCCGTGCGCAAAGACGATGCCGATGGCGTGGCGCAGATTGCGCTCCACCATGGAGGTGGAACAGTGCAGGCGGCCGGCCAGCAGCGGGTACAGGCGCGTGGTGGAGGCGGTCAACAAGGTGGGATCTTCCAGCATGGCGGTCAGCGCCGCCAGGGCACACTGGTACCCTTTATAGCAGGGGAACAGGCCGATGCGGTGTAGCAGCCGGATCAATGTGCGCTGTACGTGTGCGGTAGGCAACGCGGAAGTGCAGATACGGCCAAAAGGGTCCATCAGACGGACGGTTGTGCAGAACACTGGATCAATCATCATAAATCCCTCCCTTGTATTGTGCGAATGTTTCGCATGCACATGATGCATTTCTCATACGATGCGTTACAATTGCACAAACGTTGACGTCAACCG
>DXZF01000265.1 GCA_019415425.1 Bacillota bacterium
GATTTAGACAAAACTGCCAACCGTCTAAAAACAATACAGTTGGAAGTTGGTGTCGAAAAACGAGACAGCGCCCGTAGCGTGTCTATGGCGCGCGGCAAGGAGCGAGGATACAATGAACCCAGAGACAAAACAAAGACGAAAAGTGGGCGAAAAGCGCCCCAAAGGAGGGTTCAATTTGAAGCTGTCAACCAAGGAAAAGCTGGGCACCATTGCCATTGAAAAGGCCGTAGATTACCTGCGGAAGGATCCGCAAAAGCGCCTGCCCGAACTGCTGTCCATGGTGGAAAAGCTGGACCGGAAAAAGCTGTATGCGCGCACGTACCAGAACCTGCGCAACGCCTTTGAGGATGAGGACAACAACTGGACGCGACTGATCTACAACATCATCGAGAATATCGATCCGCAGATCGTCAAAAAGTTCCTGGTCAACGTGGTGCTGTATTCCGGTATGTTCGGGTACGAGCTGCAAAAGGAATCGCGCCTCAAATACCAGTGCAATATTCCATGGGCGGTATTGATGGATCCGACCAGCGCGTGCAATCTGCACTGCACCGGCTGCTGGGCGGCGGAATACGGCCACCAGAACAACCTGTCGTTGGAGACGATGGACCGCATCATCACCGAGGGCAAAGAACTGGGCACGTACATCTACATCTTCTCCGGCGGCGAACCGCTGGTCAAAAAGGAACAGATTTTGGATTTGTGCCGCATGCATCCGGATTGCGTATTCCTCGCATTTACCAACGGCACGCTGGTGGACGACGCGTTTGCAGAGCAAATGCGGGAAGTGGGCAACTTTACGCTGGCGTTTTCCATTGAAGGGTTTGAAGAGGAAACGGATATGCGCCGCGGCAAGGGAACCTATCAGAAGGTGCTGCAAGCGATGGACATCCTGCGCGAGCACCATGTGCCGTTCGGCTTTTCCACTTGCTATCACAAGTACAATACGGAAAAGGTCGGCTCGGATGCGTATATCGACTTCATGATCGAAAAGGGCTGCCTGTTTGGCTGGTACTTCACCTACATGCCCGTGGGGACGGACGCAGTGCCGGATCTGCTGGCCACGGACGAACAGCGTGCGTACATGTACCGGCGCATGGCGGATTTTCGCGAACAAAAGCCCATCTTTGCGCTGGATTTCTGGAACGATGGCGAGTACGTGGGCGGATGCATTGCCGGTGGGCGCAGCTATCTGCACATCAACGCCGCAGGCGATGTGGAGCCGTGCGCGTTTATCCACTATGCCAATGTCAACATCAACGAATGCTCGCTGCTCGAGGCGCTGCAATCGCCGCTGTTCATGGCGTACTATGAGAACCAGCCGTTCAATGAAAACCACCTGCGGCCGTGCCCGCTGCTGGACAACACCGGCGCGCTGGCACGCATGGTACACGCCTCCGGCGCACACTCTACCGACATGCTCAGCCCCGAGGATGTCGAAGAGCTGACCGAGAAGTGCAGGAACGCGGCAGAGCACTGGGCGCCTGTGGCCGATGCCCTTTGGCGGGAAAAACATGGCGGCGAAGGCGGATGCGCCGGTTGCCCCCATGCACAGGCCGGGAATTGAGATACCGGCACTCCCTGTAAACCGGCCCCCCATGGGGGGCCGGTTTTGTGTATGGATGCGTTTGGACCCAAAAAACGGGATGGGCGCACGCATACGCGGGCATACTATGGAAAACCAGTAAGGAGGGAAATAGATGCAGGAACCCAAATTTCTGATCTGCAATCACTGTGGCAATGTGGTGTACAAGGTGCACGATGCAGGCGTCCCGGTGATGTGCTGTGGCGAACCGATGAAGGAACTGGTGCCGGGCAGCGCCGATGCGGCGCAGGAAAAGCACGTGCCGGTCGTGCAGGTGTCGCAGTCACACATCACGGTGGAGGTGGGCGAAGCCGCGCATCCGATGACAGAGGAGCACTGGATTGCCTGGGTATTTTTGCAGACGCTGCACGGCGGGCAAATCGCGTATCTGCTGCCGGATCAACCGCCCAAGGCCTGTTTTACCGTGTGCCACGAGGACGAGCCGATCGCCGTCTTTGCATACTGCAATTTGCACGGGCTGTGGAAACAGGCGCTGTAAAGAGAGACAGGACGCGTAAAGGGGCCGGACGGTCCCTTTTTCGTTACCGGCGAAGAGGCGGGTGCCAAATGGCCGTACCCGCAGCGCGAGGAGAAAATGGCCGTTTTTGGGAAAAACGCTTGCAAAATAAAAAATATATGATAATGTGTCGAATTTC